>NZ_JBHWJY010000003.1:79593-209423 GCF_042731135.1 Streptomyces sp. NPDC059874 | reverse complement strand
GATGTCCGGCCAGCGCTGCGGCAGGGGGCAGCCCCGAGCCCGGGCCCTCCCACGTCGCTTCCCGAGCCGGGCAGGCGGCCAACCTCCCCCAAACACCGACCACAAGCCCCTCGGGGGGAGGGTGGGCGCGTCAAATCGCTACGCGCTCCTCGCCAACGGCGTCCGACGACCGTCCGGGGCTGGTCATAAGCCGCCACGGATCGCTACGCGCTCCTCGCCGACGGCGTCCGCCACCCGTCTGGGGCTGGGCATAGGCCGCGACGGATCGCCACGCAGCTAGCGTCGTCTGGCGTCGTCCAGCCCGGCACGGCCTGGACATAGACCGCCGACGACGGTCAGTTGGGACTGTTCGTGGGCGTCTGCGGGTCCATTTCAGCGCCCTCGGCGCCCTCAGCGTCCTGACGGACCCATATGTCGGTGATCTCAACCTCTCACTACGGCAAGAGGGAACACAGCGTCGCGAACAGCCAAAAACAGCTCGCAGTCGCCCGCTTGGGGACGCTTGTAGCGATTGTGGGCGGCTTACTGAGGATTTTGGCGCTGTGTCGGGGGCTGACAGTTCTTGATCGTCGCGGTATGCCGGTTGTATGAGGTATCCGCAGGGAGGGGGTCTGACGTCGGAACGTCAGGCCTTCCGGGAGAGCGTCCGGCTGGACGCTGTCGTCCTGTTCGGCCGGGGCGTGCCCAATGCCGTGATCGCAAAGCGATTACGGGTCACCGAGCGCTCGGTCCAGAGATGGCGGAAAGCCTGGTGCGAGAACGGCCCCGTCGCTCTCCGCTCGAAAGGGCCGATGTGCCGGCCGAAGATCAGCCCGAGCCAGTTCAGGACGCTGGAATTCGAGCTGGACGAAGGGCCGGTTGCTCATGGATGGCCGGACCAGACCTGGACCCTGGCCAGGATCCAGAGCGTCATCGGTCGCCGACTCCACAAGAGCCTGAGCATCGCGGCGGTCTACCAGACCATGCGCCGCGGTGGCTGGAGCAGGCAGGTCCCGGCCAGACGCGCACTGGAAAGAGACGAAACCGCGGTGGCCGGCTGGGTGAGTGACGTGTGGCCGCACGTGGAATGACTGCGGCGGCGCTCGGGGCCTGGGTCGTCTTCGAGGACGAAGCCGGCTTCTCGATGACGCCGCCATCCCGCGCCACTTGGGCCCGTCGCGCACGCACCCCGACCGTCCGTATGCGCGGCTGGACCCGATGCCGTGTGACGCTCGCGGGAATGTGCTGCTACAAACCGGGTGAGCGCTCACGTCTGATCTACAAGCTGCACGTCCACAACCGGCGTCCGGTGAAGGGCCAACGCCGCAGCTACGACTCGAAGGACTTCCGGCGGATGATCGTCGCCGCCCACGGCAGCCTCAAAGCACCCATCGTCCTCGTCTGGGACAATCTCAATACGCACCGCACCAAAGACATGCGCGACTTCATCGCCGCGACCGAATGGCTCACCGTTTATCACCTGCCCGCCTACACACCCGACCTCAACCCCGTCGAAGGTATTTGGTCAGCACTCAGGCGCACCCACCACGCGAACCACGTCTTCGCCACCCCCGAGGACCTCGTCCACGCCCTCCGAACCGGCCTGAGACGCCTCCAGCACCACACCGCAGCCATCAATGGATGCCTCACCGCCACAGGCCTCACATGACGACACCACGACAAAATCCTCAGTATGTCCAGCCCCAGACGGTCGTCGGACGCCGTTGGGGAGGAGCGCGTAGCGATTTGACGCGAGATGCCCGTCTGACCTCCCGCCGGCGTCATTTGGTCGCTGTTTGGGGGTGGTTGGGCCGCCCCCGATCCTGAGGGCGGTCTGGAAGGGCCCGGGCCGGGGCCTGCTGCCGGGAAACCGGCCGTCCATCGCGACCGCCCCGTCCATTTGCTTCTGACCCGGCCCGTTCTTTTGGGGGTTTCCCGGCAGTCTTCGTTTTTCCGTGGCGGGACGGCCTGTCAAGGGTGGAGCGCAGCGACATCGCGAAGCGACGCGACGAAGGAGCGCCCTTGACAGGCCGGCCCGACACGGAAGGACGATGAGACTGACGGGAAACCCCCAAGGCTTCTCTGATTCCGCCCAGTCAGGACCCCGCCACCGAAGCCCCCGGCCGGCTTTCGCTCCAGCCCTCCTCCGCCTCCAGCTGCGCCGCCAGCCCCAGCAGCAGTGGCTCCGAGTCCGCAGGTCCCAGCAGTTGGGCCCCCAGGGGTAGTCCGGACGAGGTGAAGCCCGCCGGGACGTTCACTCCCGGCCAGCCGAGGACGTTCCAGGTCCAGGCGTACGGGCAGGCCGCGATCATCGCGCGGTCCGTGGCCAGTGAACCGAGTCCCGCCAGGGCGCCGATGGGGAGCGGGGGTGTGGCCGTCGTCGGGGTGAGGACCACGTCGAAGCGGCCGAACACCTCTCCCACCCGCCACCGGAGCCCCGCCTCCGCCCGCCGCGAGACCCGCAGAGGCAGGCCGCCCAGGAGGCGGCCCGTGCGGGCGGTCTCGTGCGTGCGGGGGTCCAGTAGTTCGGGGTCCGGGACGCGGGACACCCAGTCCCGGACGCCGCTGGTCGCGCGGGGTACGAAGGTCAGCCCGATCGGGCCGTATCGGGGGTCCTCCGGAACCACCTCGTGGCCCAGCGACTCCAATACCCCGGCCAGCCGCTCCACCGACGAACGGACCTGCGGGTCCAGGGACTTGGGCGTCGCCGTGAAGGGCATCGCGAAGGAGAGGGCGATCCGCAGCCGGCGGGGCGTGCGGCGGATGGCATCGACGGCCGAGATGCGGGCCGGGCGGTGCAGGTCGTCGGGGTGTGGGCCGCTCGCGGCGTCCAGCAGGAGGGCCGCGTCGGCCACGGTGCGGGCGAGCACACCGTTGACCGTGAGCCCGTGGAAGGACTCGGGCTCCGGCCAGGTGGATATGCGTCCGCGCTGCGGTTTCACGCCGATCAGGTGGGTCCAGGCCGCGGGGATCCGTACCGAACCCGCTCCGTCCGACCCGAGGGCCGCCGGGACCAGCCCCGCCGCCACGGCGGCCGCAGAGCCGCCCGAGGAGCCGCCCGGCGTGTAGTCCGGGTTCCACGGATTGCGGGTGTCGCCGAAGGCCTCGCTCTCGGTGAACGGCCATTGCCCCAGCTCCGCCGTGTGGGTCTTGCCGACGATCACCGCTCCGGCCGCGCGTAGCCTTCGTACCGCCTCGCTGTCGGCGGTCTTCGGGGTGAAGGAGCCCGCGCAGCCGAAGGCGGTCGACTCCCCGGCCACGTCCATGTCGTCCTTGACGGCGAGCGGTACGCCCAGGAGCGGCAGCCGCTCACCCGCCGCCAGCCGTCGGTCGGCGGCGTCCGCCTCGGCGAGCGCGGCCTCGGCGCGTACGATCCGGAAGGCGTTGAGCGTCGGCTGCGCGGCGGCGATCCGGCGCAGCGACTCCTCCGTCAATTGGCGTGAGGACAGCGTGCCTTCGGCGAGTCCGGCGGCCATTTCGACCAGGCCGGATGCTCGGAATGTTCCGGATGTTCCGGGTCCCCCGGGTACCCCGGATGCTGTTGATGTCACTGCGACGACCCCTCCCCGGTTCCCCGTTACCGCTCGGTAGGGAGACAGTAAGGGGGAGTGGTCGCGCGCGTCAGCGCATCTTGAGGGGATGTTCGGGGGTCAGGGCCGCGGAGATGCGTTCGGCGATGGTTTGGGCCGAGTTGCCCGCGGGACTCTTGGGGCCCTGGGTCACGGTGACGGAGATCGCGAGCTTGTCCGCCGGCAGGTAGGCCTGTATAGCCGCGTAGCCCGAGAACGACGGGTTCGTCAGGATCCAGTCGTCGTCGATGATCACGCCCAGACCGAAGTGCCGGGCCTTCGTATTGGTCAACTGGCAGATGCTGGCAGGGCAGGTGGACGTCGCGTGGCCCAGGCCGATCGTGCCCGGATCGAGTTGCGTCTTGAAGGACTTCTCGGACAGCAGCTCCCCGGTCCCGATCGCACGCGCGGACCGGTCGAGATCGCAGATGTTCTGCACCAGCACCGCACCGGGAGCGGTGGTCCACGATGGGTTCCAGAACGTGGACTCCTCGTAGTCGGCCCGCTCGGAGGTGAAGGCGTGCAGGACGGGCTCCGGGATCTGCGGCGTGAACTGGTTGCTGGACTCGCTCAGGCCGAGCGGCTTCATCACGCGCTCCGTGAGCAGCCGGTCCAGCCGGAGGCCGCTGATCTTCTCCAGCGCGGCGCCGAGTATCGCGAAGTTGGCGTGAGAGTAGCTCCAGTTGGTTCCCGGCTTGTAGAGCAACGGCTTGGCGGTCGCGATCCCGATGACCTCGGCCGGTGTCCAATGCCGGAACGGTGCGGCTTCGAGCTCGGCGACGAATGCGGGGTCCGTCACGTAGTCGTGCAGGCCGGACGTGGAGCTGCCGAGCATCCGCAGGGTGATCTCCGAGCCGTGCGGCACGTCCGGCAGCCAGCGGGACACCGGGTCGTCGAGCGAGGCCTTGCCCTGCTCGACGAGCTGGAGCAGCACGGCGCCCATGTAGACGATGGCCACGGAGCCCGTACGGAAGTGCATGGACGGCTCGGCCGGTACGCCCGTCATCGACTCCCCGAGCGCCGTGGTGAGGACTTCCCGATCGCCGGAGGAGACCCGCAGGATCACCGAGTTCAGGCCGAACTCCCGCTGGGCCTGCTGGGCGATGGTGAGGACCTTGCGGGCGTCGCCCTCGGCGGGGCCCGGCGAGTTCACGCAGGTCCCCGGGGCTGCCGCTGCCACTTCCGAGGTCGAGGTCGAGGCCGAGGCCGGGGCGACGGTGATGCCGGTCGGAAGGGCTGAGCCCATCAGGCCGGCGATGCACAGCGAAACGGTACGGATACGCCTCACCCGTCCAGTGTGGACGGGTGAGGCATGTGCCGCACGCCGGTCGGGTTCCTGCGGCCGTGGGGCAGGGCGGTGGGGCAGGGCGGTGGGGCAGGGCCGTGGGGCGGGGCCGCGCGGCGGACCCACAGGAGCCCGACCGGCTGGGCGGCGGGCTTGAGGACGCTATGCCGGGCGGTGTGCCGGCAGCCGGATCAGATCCAGCCCTCCAGCGAGGCCATGAACCCGTCGAAGTCGTCGCGGTGGATGGTGTGTCCGGCCCCGGAGACCGAACGCACCTCGAAGCCACGGCTCTTGAGCATCGCCGCCCGTTCCTCCGAGATCAGGAAACTCGGATCGGCGAGCTGCACGAGCGAGGGGACCGCGGGCCCGGCCGGCATCAAGTCGGCGCCGAGCAGCGGGCTGAGGCTCAGTGCGGTGGCCTCGTCCCAGACCGCCAGCGTCGCCAGCTCGACGTCCACGTCCGCCTCCTCCCAGCGCGGGTTCATGCTCTGGATCAGCTCCTTGTCCGCCGCCTTGAACCGTGCGAACAGCTCCGGACCGAAGCCCTCCCCGGGGCTGGCCAGGTGCCACGCCGGATCCGAGAAGACCGCCCGCCGGGGCCTCAGCCGGTCCACGGCCAGCGACAGGGTCAGGCCGCCCAGGGAGTGGCCGATGGCGAGCTCCGCGCCCGCCGGAAGGGAGTCGACCAGGTCGTTCGCGTAGAGCTCCGGGGCGTACTCGCCGCGCCCACTGGCCCCGTGACCCCGCAGGTCGACCGCGATGACGCGGTAGCCGAGGTCGGCGAGGGCCGGTCCCACCCGGCGCCAGGTCCGGTGGTCGGCCATGATGCCGTGGATCAGGAGGGCGATGCGGTCGCCCTCGCCCCAGGTGTGGGTGTGCAGCTGCACGGTGGTGCCTTTCTCTACGCGTTGCGCTGGAGGGTTGGGTTCGCGAGATCAGTCGAGATCGGTCGAGGTCGGTCGAGATCGGTGCTGCGTCAGCGCACGCTGCGGATCGGCTTCACCGCAAGGGCGCCCGCCACCGCCAGTACGGCGGCGACGACGAACAGCGCGGTGTACCCGCCGCTGAGCGAGACGACCACCGAGGCGACGAAGGGCGCGACGATCTGCGGGCCGGCGTTGGCGATGTTGAGCACGCCCATGTCGCGGGCCGCGTCCTCGGCCTTGGGGAGCACCATCGTCACGAGCGCGGTGTCCACGGCCATGTAGCAGCCGAACGCCAGCCCGTTGACGACGGCGAAGGCCAGCATCGCGGTCCAGCTGGTCGACACGGCGGGGATGACGAGTGCGACGGCCGACAGGAGGGCGGAGGCGCCGACGAAGAGCTTGCGGCGGTCGAACCTGTCGGAGAGGTAGCCGCCGAGGACCGTGGAGACGACCATCGCCACGCTGGTCAGCGGCATCATCACGGCCACCGCCGCCTCCGGCTTCATCCCGTCCGGCAGCACGGTGTGGTCCTGGAGGATGTACAGCTGGTAGCCGGTGACCGCGAAGTACCCGAGGACGAGCAGTGCCCGCCCGATGAAGGCCCACCGGAAGTCGTGGTCCTTCAACGCGCCGGTGAAGGCGGCCAGTTGTGCCTTGACGGGCATCGGGGCGCGGGCCGGCAGCCGCTCCTCGCGGGTGCAGGCGGTGAAGAGGACCGCGGCGCCCGCGACGAGCGCGCCGAAGATGAGGTAACCGGTGCGGTAGTCCTCCGAGAAGGCCGCGCCGAGCAGCGCGCCGATGGTGGAGCCGAAGGGCAGGCCGAGGCCGACGGCCGCCGAGGCCTTGCCGCGGGCGGACATGGGCACGCGGTCGGGGACCACGGAGGTGATGGCGGCCTGGTAGACGTTCATGACGGCCTGGCCGAGGCACCAGGTGATCGTGATCAGCAGGATCGTGTTGGCGAGGCCGAGCAGGAACATCGCCGGAATCGCGGCGAGTCCGCCGCCGAGGACCCAGGGGTTGCGCCGTCCGCTGCGGTCGGAGAGGGCGCCGGCGACCGGATTGAAGACCGTGGCGAAGATCGCCGAGACCCCTGCGATCAGGCCGAAGTTCGAGACCTTGTTCGCCGGATCGATGTGCTCGACCTGGAGCGCGAGCAGTACGCCGGCGACACCGACGTAGAGGGAATACATGGCGGTGTTGCCGACGAGCAGCAGGGGGAGCAGTCCGCGTCCGGGGCGGCCTGACCGGGGCGTCGTGTCGGTGGCATCGGCGGCGGCGCCGGCGCCGTGGGAGGAAAGGGCCACGGTGCCCTCCTGGGCGGGTGAGGGTGCGGAAGCGTGCGGGTGAGGGGCGCGCGCCGCCCTGTCGCGACGGCGGGGTGCGAAGGAACGCGACAGGGCGGCGGCGCGGTGACACGGCGAGACATCACTGTCAGGTGGATGCGACGCCATGGTTACACGTGTCAATGACTCGTGTAACCACTGTGTACCATTCGTTTCCGGCCATCCGCTAGCCCTTGGGCGCACCAGGTCTGGAAAGATGCCACGGCAATGTCTGAGTCATCGAAGTCGCCGAATTCGCCGCCGCCCCCCGTACCGACCAGCGCCGACGTGGCCCGCCTCGCCGGGGTGTCGCGGGCGACGGTCTCGTACGTCCTGAACAACGCGGAGGCCGTACGCATCAGCGAGCCGACCCGCCGCAAGGTCAGGGAGGCCGCCGAGGAGCTGGGCTACGTCCCGCACGCGGCCGCGCGCAGCCTGCGGGCGGGGCGCACCCGGATCGTGCTGCTGCCCACCCCGAACGCGCCGATCGGGCCGCTCTACAGTGCCTTCCTCAACGAACTCCAGTGGGCGCTGCGTCGCCTCGACTACACCGTGGTCCAGTACGGGAGCCTGGGCCTCGGTGGTGACGAGGCCGCCCGCGCGTGGGCGGAGCTGCGTCCGGTGGCGGTGATCTCGCTCGGTGAGATCGCGCTCACCGCCCACGGCGTGGCCACCCTCAAGCGGGCCGGGGCGCGCGCGGTCATCACCATGGGGCCCGACCGGGTGCCGGGGGCGCACGCGCTCGTCATGAACCAGGAGGACGTCGGGGCCCGGGCCGCGGCCCATCTGGTCGAGCGGGGCCGGCGGCGGATCGGGGTGATCGTTCCGGATGAAGCGGGGCTCGAGCTGTTCTCCGGGCCCCGGCTGGCGGGTGCCTGTTCGGTCGCGGGCGCGGAGGTGGTGGAGGCCCTTCCGATGGCCTACACCGAGGAGTCGGCGGGTGCGCTGGCCGCGCGGTGGCGGGGGCTCGGGCTGGACGCCGTGTTCGCGTACAACGACGAGTACGCGATGCTGCTGATGCGGGCCTTGCAGGACGAGGGGCTGCGCGTGCCGGAGGACGTGGCCGTCATCGGGGCCGACGACCTGCTCCTCGGGCGGCTGCTGCGGCCGCGGCTGAGCACCGTGCGGATCGAGATGCCGACCGGTGGGCATCTGGCGTCGCTGGTGGACCGGGCCGTGCGGGAGCCGTCCTCGGAGGTCACCGAGCGGCACGACCTGATGGCCGCGGTGGCCGTCGGCCGCGAGTCGACCTGACGCCGGTCCCTGGCGGGGGCTTGTCCCGGGTGCCGGTGTGGGTGCCGGTGCCGGTGCCGGTGCGGGTGCGGGTGCGGGTGCCGGTGCGGGCCGGATTCCCGGGGCTCCGCCCCAGACCCCGCGCCTCAAACGCCTGCGGGGCTGGATCGTCCCGCCCCGGACGGGAGGCCGGGCCCCGCGGGGGCGGGGCTGGATTGCGGATCGGGTGGCCGTTGACAGGGGGTGACGTGCGGACGGAGACTTCGGGCGCGCCCCACCGGGTGCAGCCGGCGCTGTGTTCCGGTGCCCACACCGGCGCCGAGGCGGTGTCGGCCGTACGGATCCGCCCAGGAGAGACCCCATGAGCATCCGCACCGTCCGCGACGTGTACGTCGTCGACGCCGTCCGCACCCCGATCGGCAAGTTCGGCGGGGCCCTCGCCGGGGTCCGCCCGGACGACCTGGCCGCGCACGTGGTCCGCGCGCTGGTGGACCGTACGCCCGAGCTCGACCCGGCCCGGATCGACGACGTCGTCTTCGGTGACGCGAACGGCGCGGGCGAGGACAACCGCGACGTGGCCCGGATGGCGGTGCTGCTCGCGGGGCTCCCCGTGAGCGTCCCCGGGGTCACCGTCAACAGGCTCTGCGGATCGGGCCTGGAGGCGGTCGTCCAGGCCGCCCGCGCCATCGCCGTCGGCGACGCCTCCGTCGCCATCGCGGGTGGCGTCGAGTCGATGAGCCGCGCCCCCTGGGTGGTGCAGAAGCCCGAACGGGCCTTCCCCGCCGGGCACCAGCAGATGTGGTCCACCACCCTCGGCTGGCGGATGACCAACCCGCGCATGCCCGAAGAGTGGACCGGTTCGCTCGGCGAGGGCGCCGAACTCATCGCGGAGAAGCACGGCATCACGCGCGAGGCGCAGGACGCCTTCGCGCTGGAGAGCCACCGCAAGGCCGCGGCCGCGTGGGCCGCGGGGCAGTACGAGGCCGAGGTCGTCCCGTACGCGGGCGTGGACCTGCTGCGCGACGAGTGCATCCGGGAGGGTTCCACGCCCGAGGCGCTGGCCCGGCTGAAGCCCGCCTTCCGTGCCGACGGCACCGGCACGGTCACCGCCGCCAACTCCTCCCCGCTCAACGACGGAGCCGCCGCACTGCTGTTGACCGACGAGGCGGGGCTCGCGGCCACCGGCCGAGAGCCGCTCGCCCGGATCAGCGCCTCCGCCGTCACCGGCATCGAACCCCAACTCTTCGGCCTGGGTCCGGTGGAGGCCGTCCAGCGCGCCCTGGACAAGGCCGGACGCGGCTTCGCGGACCTCGCCGCGTTCGAGCTCAACGAGGCCTTCGCCGCACAGGCGTTGGGCTGTCTGGCGGCCTGGCCCGAGCTGGACCCGGCCGTGGTCAACCCGCGCGGCGGAGCCATCGCCATCGGCCACCCGCTCGGCGCCTCGGGTGCCCGGCTGGCCGGGTCGATCGCGCACCAGCTGGCGGCGGCCGGCTCCGGTACCGGCATGGCGGCGCTGTGCATCGGCGTCGGGCAGGGCATCGCTCTCGTCCTGGAGCGCTGAGCCACAGCAGTAGGCCGCTGAGCCCTCCCGTCGCCCTTGGCTTGCGATCATTTCCGGTCACCGTGAAATGTCAACTGCCCAATAACTGAACAGATGTGGAGCCTCCGGTCTGGCACGATGGCGCGTGCTGCCGCCCCCTGCACCCGCCCATCCCCACCGGAGGCCCCGCGCCATGCCGCTCCTCGAACCGACGCTCTGGCAGGACGGACCCACTCTCACCGGCGGCGCCGCCCCGGTCGTCGAACCCGCCACCGGGCGTACCCTCGCCACCCTCGACCTCGCCGCTCCCGCCGACGTCGCGGAGGCCGCCGTACGAGCGCAGGCTGCCCAGCGCGACTGGGCGCGGGCCACCCATCCGGAGCGGGCGGCCGTGCTGCGGCGCGCCGGGGACCTGTTCGCGGCCCACGCCGACGAGCTCCGCGAATGGCTGGTCCGGGAGTCCGGGTCGATACCGGGCAAGGCCGACTTCGAGCTGCACGTCGCCGCGCAGGAGTGCTACGAGGCCGCCGCGCTCGCCTCGCGCCCGACCGGGCAGGTGCTGCCCAGCGAGGCGCCCCGGCTCTCCTTCACCCGTCGGGTTCCGGCCGGGGTGGTCGGGGTCGTGGCCCCGTTCAACGCCCCGCTGATCCTGGCGATCCGCTCGGTCGCGCCGGCGCTGGCGCTCGGCAACGCGGTGCTGCTCAAGCCGGACCGGCGTACCGCCGTGTGCGGCGGTCTCGCCCTCGCGGCCGTGTTCGCCGCCGCCGGACTCCCGGCCGGGCTGCTGCACGTCCTGCCCGGCGGAGCCGAGACGGGCGCCGCGGTGGTCGCCGACCCGCGGGTCAGGGTGGTCTCCTTCACGGGATCCACCGCCGCCGGCCGAACGGTCGGAGAACTGGCCGGGCGTCACCTCAAGCGCGCGCACCTGGAGTTGGGCGGGAACTCCGCCCTCGTCGTCCTGCGCGACGCGGACGTCGAGGCCGCCGTCGCCCAGGCCTCCTGGGGCTCGTTCTTCCACCAGGGCCAGATCTGCATGACGGCCGGGCGCCACCTCGTGCACGCCTCCCTCTACGACGAGTACGTGGAGCGGCTCGCCGCGCGCGCCGAGGCGCTGGCCGTGGGGGACCCGTACCGCGATCGGGTCCACCTGGGCCCGCTGATCGACCGCGCACAAGTGGAGCGCGTACACGCCCTCGTGGAATCGAGCACCGAGTACGGGGCGAAGCTCGTCGCCGGCGGCACGTTCACGGACCTCTTCTACCGGCCGACCGTGCTGGCGGGCGTCGGCGACGACACCCCCGCCTACGCCGAGGAGGTCTTCGGCCCGGTCGCGCCCGTGCGGTCCTTCGTGACGGAGGACGAGGCCGTGGCACTTGCCTCGGCGGGCCCGTACGGGCTCTCCCTCGGCATCGTGACCCGGGACGCGGCCCGCGGGCTGGACCTGGCGGAGCGGATCCCGACCGGGATCGCGCACGTCAACGACCAGACGGTCAACGACGAGGCGGTCGCCCCCTTCGGCGGCGTGGGCGTCTCCGGAACCGGTGCGCGCTTCGGCGGCGAGGCCAATCTGGACGCCTTCACGGAACTGCGCTGGACCACGGCCCGCACCACGCCGGCCGGTCACCCGTTCTAGGGAGTTCGTCCGTGCCGGTCACAGCCATTCGTTGATGGACGTGACCAGCACGGTGGCTGTCGCACCTCGTGGCGACCGCGCGGTGGCGCTGCACCGGCCACCGCGCCGGTCCGGTCCTCAGGCCGGGTAGGTGATCGAGCCCAGCGGCGGGCAGGGGATGAGCGTGGTGCCGGCGCCAGGGCGTTCGACGAAGGCCCGGGCCTCGGCGGCCCGCAGGCGCCGGGAGTCCAGCTCGTCGGCGTGCCAGGCGTCAAGCCTGGCGCGCGGATAGTCCCACGAGTCATCGATGAGACTGAGGCTGGTATTGCCGGAGCTGCGCTGGAACTCCGCTTTCACGGCGGTCTGTCGGAGTGCGGTCTGGATCGAGGCGAGATCGACGCGGGTGATCAGGACGCCAAGGGTGTTCGGTTCGCGGGTCGGCAAGGGGGCCTGCGGGAGCAGCGACACCCCGGTGTCGAGGCGGCCGATGTTGTCGACGCTCGCCTGCTGGGCCTCCCTCGACATGATCTGCATTTCCTGGTGCAGCCAGAAGAACTCGTCGAGGTCGGCCTGGGTGATGCGCATCCGCTGATACAGGCCTCGGAAGCGGGGATCATGGTGCAGCGGACGTATGGGGCCGCTGTGGAGCGCCACGCAGTCGTTGAAGCCGGCTGCCACCGCGGCGTCGAGATGGAAGATGCCCTGGTCCGCCCGTCCGCGTGCGATGGCCATGCCGCCGAGGCCCGCGTGGGCCGCGGCGACGAGCCACGTACCGTCGGGGCCGAGCGCCGTGGCGCGCGCGACGACGTCGTGGAAGCCCGCGTCGACGTCGACGCCCTGTCGCCCCGGCACCAGCACGGCGGCACCATGGGTCAGAGCCGTCACCAGCAGTTCGTGAACACGGGCGGCCAATGAGTTGACGGTGTCGACCATGGATCTCCTCGGACCTCGGTGGTGAAGAGCGGAAGGGGTGTCCAGTCTGTGGCAATCCCCGTGGGGATGACGGGCGGACGGGGCGATAGGTTCCCGCTCGACGGCAGGCCCCTGGCCGTGCCCGGGCGGAATGCCTGGGGCCGGTTGTTCGTTCACTGGGCAGACGATTCAACAGGAAGGTCCGGACACCGTGGCTACAGTCGAGCTCACCAAGGAAAACTTCGACCAGACGATCAGCGAGAACCCGTTCGTGCTGATCGACTTCTGGGCGGGCTGGTGCCGGCCGTGCCTGCAGTTCGCCCCGGTCTACGAGAAGGCCTCCGAGGCCCACCCCGACCTGGTCTTCGCCAAGGTGGACACCGAGGCGCAGCAGGAGCTGGCGGGTGCCTTCGAGATCACCTCGATCCCGACGCTGATGATCGTCCGGGACCAGGTGGCCATCTTCGCCCAGCCCGGCGCGCTGCCGGAGGCGGCGCTGACGGACCTCATCGGCCAGGCCCGCGCGCTCGACATGGACGAGGTGCGCGCGAAGATCGCTGCCTCGCAACAGGGCGACGGCGGCGGCTCCGCCGGTGAGGAACGCGGCACGCCGGAAGCCTGATTGACCGCCGCGGCCGCCGCTCGGCGGCGACACTGGTCCGTATGACCGAACCGGTGGAGTACGACGTCGTGGTGCTCGGTGGGGGACCGGCCGGCGAGAACATCGCCGACCGGACCCGTGCCGCGGGGCTGACCACGGCCCTGGTGGAGAGCGAGCTCATCGGCGGGGAGTGCTCGTACTGGGCCTGCGTGCCCAGCAAGGCACTGCTGCGCCCGGTGCTGGCCCGGGCGGACGCGAGCCGGGTACCGGGTCTGGCGGGCTCCGTCGAGTGGCCGCTCGACACGGAGGCGGTGTTCGCGCACCGCGACTATTGGACGGGCGACTGGAAGGACGCGGGCCAGGTCGACTGGCTCGACTCCATCGGGGCCCACGTCTACCGGGGCCACGGCAGGCTCTACGGGGTCCGCAAGGTCGCCGTGACCAGCCCCGAGGGCGAGCACCACGTGTTGTCGGCCCGGCACGCGGTGGTCGTCGCCACCGGCACCCGGGCCGTGATCCCCGACCTGCCCGGCATCGTCGGGGCCCGCCCCTGGACCAGTCGCGAGGCGACCTCCGCGCGGGAGGCGCCCCGGCGCCTGCTGATCGTGGGCGGCTCGGTGGTGGCCGCCGAGATGGCCACCGCCTGGCAGTCCCTCGGATCGCAGGTCACCGTGCTCGTACGGGGTCCACGGCTGCTGCCGCGCATGGAGCCCTTCGCCGGCGAGCTGGTGGCCGAGGCGCTGCGCGAGGCCGGCGCGGAGGTCCGTACCGGAGTGGCCGTCGAGGCGGTCGTACGGGACGGGTCCACCGGCCCCGTCACGGTGGTGCTGGAGGGCGGCGAGACCCTTGAGGGCGATGAACTCCTGATGGCGACCGGTCGGACGCCGCGGACCGAGGACATCGGGCTGGACACCGTCGGCCTGCCCGCCGGGGAGTGGATCGCCGTCGACGACACCTGTCGGGTGCCCGGACACGACTGGCTGTACGCGGTCGGTGACGTCAACCACCGCGCGCTCCTCACCCACCAGGGCAAGTACCAGGCCCGGATCACCGGCGCTGCCATCGCCGCCCGGGCGGCCGGCACCCCGCTGGACACCGACCCGTGGGGGGCGCACACGGCCACCGCCGACACCCGGGCCCTCCCGCAGGCGGTCTTCACCGACCCGGAGGCCGCGGCCGTCGGCCTCACCCTCGCCGAGGCCGAACGGGCCGGCCACCGGGTGCGCGCCGTCGACTACGACCTGTCCAAGGTCTCCGGCGCCGGCCTGTACGCCGACGGCTACCGCGGCCGGGCCCGGATGATCGTGGACCTCGACCGCGAGGTCCTCCTCGGGGCCACCTTCGTCGGCCCGGGCGCCGCCGAGCTGCTGCACGCGGCCACGATCGCGGTGGCGGGCGAGGTCCCGATCGCCCGGCTGTGGCACGCGGTCCCGGCGTTCCCGACGATCAGCGAGATCTGGCTGCGCCTGCTGGAGACGTACCGGGGTTAGCGAGGAGCACGCCCAGGACCGTGCAGGGTCGGGCTCATGTGCGCAGGTACGAGGCGCCGTTGACGTCGAGGACCGTGCCCGAGCTCCAGACGGCCTCGGGGGAGGCCAGGTAGAGCACGGCCGAGGCGATCTCCTCCGGGGTCGCGACCCGCCCGAAGCGGCTCTGCGCGCGGATCTGTTCGCCCTCGGCCCCGCTCAGCCTGCCCGAGACCCGTTCGGTGGCCACGAAACCCGGGGCCACCGAGGCGACCGCGATGCCGTGCGGCGCGAGGGAGACGGCCAGGGACTGCCCGAGGGCGTGCAGGGCCGCCTTCGTGGCGCCGTACGCCGGGTGGTCGGGCTCGCCCCGGAAGGCGCCGCGCGAGCCGACGTTCACGATGCGGCCCGCCCGGCCGGCGTCGATCATGCGGCGCGCCGCGCAGTAGCTGAGGTTCGCGGCGCCGAACAGGTTCACCGCCGCGGTGCGCTGCCACGCCTCCTGCCAGTCCGCGTACGAGGTGGTGGGCAGCGGGTGCGCGATCATCACCGCGGCGTTGTTCACCAGGACGTCCACCCCGCCCAGCGCCTCGTCGGCCTCGCCGACCAGGGCCTCGACCCGCGCCGGATCGCCGATGTCCCCGCTGACCAGCACGTGTCCGTCGCCCGGGAGGGAGGCGAGGGTCTCCTCCGCGTCGGCTTGCCGGGCGGAACAGTGCACCGCGACCCGGTCGCCCTGCCGGGCGAACGCGGCGGCGACGGCTCGCCCGATACCGCGGGAGGCCCCGGTGACCAAAACGCCCCTGCTCATCCGCCACTCCTCTGTCCGTCACCGCTTGCCCTGCTTCAAGATCGCGAACCGGGCGCCAATATACGGGCGATCATGCGGCCCGGGCATGCAGTTCCAGCGCGCACAGCAGATGGATCTGCGCGTCCACCCACGGCCGCGCCGCCCCGCCCGGGCCTTCCTCGCGCAGTGCGGCGAGGAAGGCCCGTACGAGACCGGCCGCGGTCGACAGGCCGGTACGGGACAGGGCGGCCGCGGAATCCTCGATCCGGTCGCGGGCCGGTTCACCGAGGCCGCGCAGGCCCAGGCCCGCTGCCGAGGCCAACACGGACAGGGCGCTCTCCAACGACTCGGTCAGCGGGTCGCGCGGGCGCGGGACCAGGTTCGCGGCGAGCCGGGAGGCGACGGCGGGGGCGGCCAGGTCGGGGACGGTCACGCCCTCGGCCGTCAGGACGGCGATCGGGTCGAAGCGGAGCCCGTCGCCCGTCACGCGGACCAAGGCGCTCAGGTGGCGCACCTCGCCCCGATCGCCGCGCAGGCACTCGGCGAGGACGTCCAGCGCACCGGGGCTGTACGGATTGTGCGTCGCGGACACCGTCCCCACGGCCCCCCGGGCGTCGCGCACCGTCGCCTCCAGGCGCTGCTCGGCGGGGTCGTAGCCGACCTCCCCGACCTCGTGGACCTCGACCACGTGGACGGAGCCGGCCTCCGTCCGCGGTCGGACCAGGTACGGCGGCAGCCGGTCCAGCGTCCTGGCGTGCGCGGCGAAATCCCGTACCAGCAGCGGCTCGGGCAGCTCGGCCCACGCCGAACCGACCGGTGTCACGCTCGTCGAGGCCGGCCGGCCGCCGCCGATGGTGACGGACAGGCCGGGCGTACGGGAGGCACTCTCGCTCACCAGATTGCCGCGGGCCACCGCGCCCAGGGAGGCCCCCGCCAACCGCCGCGCCGCCAGCTCGGGCCCGGTCGGCTCCTGCCCCGGAGCCAGGTCCCACCGGCGGCGCAGCACCAGCCCGGTGCCGGCCCCGCCGTGGCCGAGGTACACCTCGGCGGTCCGCTCGCCGGGCCCGCCGCTGATCCGGCAGCCGAGCGCGGTGAGGCGGACCCGGCGCAGCGCGGTATCGCCACGCTCCCCGGAGCCGAGGACCTGGGACGCGGCGAGCCCGCTCTCCCGGCCGGCCGCGCGCAGCCGGGCATGGAACTCGGTGATCAGCGCGGCGTACCGCTCGGCCCGGTAGCCCGCACCCCGCGCGGCATGGTCGTCGAGCTGCTCGATCAGCTCGGTCAGGATCCCGGCGGGCCAGTGCAGGGCCCAGCCGGACAGCTCGTCCCGCACCCGGCGCAGGGCCGTGGCCAACACCGGGCCCGCGTGGGCGGCGCCGTCCAGGAGCAGGTCGTCGAGGAGCGCGGCCGCCACGCCCAGCTCCGACGCGCCGGGCCGCGCCCAGCCGCCGTTCCCGCCCACGTCGACCTGGGCCGGCGGCGCGGCCGGATCGGCATCGGTGGCGGCGCGGAACGCCCACACGGCGAGCGCGATCACCTCCCCGCGGCGGGCGGTGGCGGCGTCGGTGACCGCGTGCCCGATGCCCTCGGCCGAGGGAACCGGGAACCGCACCGTGCAGGTGGGCAGTTCGGCCCGGGCGGCGGGCTCCTCGGCGGTGGGGTGGTGCAGCCGGGCGGTGTAGCCGCGGGCGAGGGCGCGCCGGGCGGTGGCCACCGCGCGCGCCCCGACGGCGATGCTCAGGGCCTCGTCGTCGAGGTCGCCCGGCGACCAGGGCCGCCATCCGGCGTCCACGCGAGCGGAGCCGCCGGGACCGGGGTTGCCGTGACTCGAGCCGCCGGGAACCGGGCCGCCGGGACCGGAGCTGCTGGGAGTCGGGCCGCCGGGAGTCGAGCTGCTGGGAGTCGGGCCGCCGGGAGTCGAGCTGCTGGGAGTCGGGCCGTCGGGAGTCGGGCCGTCGGGACCAGAGCCGTCGGGACCAGAGCCGTCGGGAACCGGGCCGTCGGGACCGGAGCCGTCGGTGCCGGAGCGGTTAGAAGCCGAGCCGCCGGAGCCGAGGCCTTCGGCCGTCGTGCGTTGCCAGGCGAGGACCAGGCCGAGTCGGTGTCGGCAGATTCCGGGCGCCCCGCAGGTGCAGGTCCCCTGGTCGAGTCCCGCGCCCGGCGGCAGCGACACCCGTGTGCCGTCCGGGAACACCCCGACCAGCGTGCCGTCGGCCTCGACGGAGGGCACCGCCCCGGCGCCCGCGTCGAGTTCCTTCGCGGCGCGTTTGACCAGGCCGCGGTTGGCGAGCGCCGCGAGGGTGTCGAAGTCCAGGGCGAGGAGGTCCGTACGGCTCATCGGCCCAGCCTCTCGGCCACGAACTCGGCGAGCTGCCCGGGCGTCATCGCGCCGACGTGCGCGCCGGCGTCGGCGAGCCGCTGGGCGAGCTCGCGGTCGTACGCCGGGTTCGCGTCCTCGTCGAGCGCGGCGAGGCCCAGTACGGTCGTGCCCTGCTCGGCCAGCGCGCGGACGGCGCGCACCAGCCGGTACGGATCGCCGCCCTCGTAGAAGTCGGTGATCAGCGCGACGATGGCACGTCGCGGGTTGTCGATCAGGCGGGCGCCGTAGTCGACGGCCTGCGCGATGTCGGTGCCACCGCCGAGCTGGACGCGCATGAGGAGCTCGACCGGGTCGGTGACATCGCTCGTCAGGTCCACCACGCTGGTGTCGAAGGCGACCAGATGCGTCTTCAGGCCCGGCAGCCCCCACAGGCTCGCGGCCGTGACCGCGGAGTGGATGACCGACTCGACCATGGAACCGGACTGGTCCACCAGCAGGATCAGCTGCCACTGCTCCAGGTGCGGGCGGGTGCGCGAGTGGAAGCGCGGCCGCTCGATCAGGATGCGCCGCTCGGCGGGCTGGTAGTGGGCCAGGTTGGCGCGGACGGTGCCGCGGAAGTCGAAGTCGCGGGCCGAGGGCAGCAGACTCGGGCGGCGCGAACGCGTCCCGGAGAACGAGCGCCGGATCTCCGGCTTCAGCTGCTCCAGGAGCCGGCGCACCACCGTCTCCACGATCCGCCGGGCCAGCCGCAACACCTCTGGATTCATCAGGTGCTTCGTGCGCAGCACGGCACGCAGCAGCGTCGGGTTCGGCTCCACGCGCTCCAGCACGGCCGGGTCGGTGACGATCTCGTGGATCTCGTACAGCTCGACGGCGTCCCGCTCCAGCCGTTCGATCGTCTCCTTGGGGAAGAGGCGGTGGACGTCGTCCAGCCAGTCGACCGCGGTGACCACCGAGGAACCGTCACCGCCCTCACGCGTGTGCGCATCGGTGCGGACTCCGCGCCGGGCCTGTTCGGGATCGCGGCCGTAGAGCCAGTCCAGGGCGGCGTCCCGGGCCGCGGCCGTGGTGCCGAGCGGTCCGGTGCACCGTTCGGCGGGGGCGCCCAGGATGAGCCGCCACCGCTCCAGGCCGGGATCGGGCGCCGGAGCGGGGGCGGTCACGGCGCACCGCCCAGGCCGTAGCGGTCGAGGGTGCGCCCCACTTGGTCCTCCAGGGTCCGGGCCCGTGCGATCAGCAGCGGATCGGCGGTCACGCGCAGCAGCGACCGGGCCGAGCCGCGCAGGCCGCGCCGTTCGATCAGTTGGGCGGCGATCCGCTCGCGCTCCCGGGGCGGGAAGTACGCGAACGCGAGCCGCAGCGCGGGAAGGCCCGCCAGGAAGTCCGCCTCCGGCATGGCGCCGACCAGCTCGTCGAGAACGTCGATCAGCGGTTCGGCCCCGCCGCCCGCGGTCAGTTCCGTACGGGCGAGGGCGAACAGGCCCGCCAGCCAGTCGCCGAGCGTCCCCGGGCCGGCCGCCGCCCGGATCGCGACGGCCGCGTCGAGGCCGGTGTCCCCCAGCACGCGGCGCAGCCCGAAGGCAGCCCCGCGCAGGTCGGCGGGGGCGGCGGGATCCGCGCTGATCCGGCGGCACACCCCGGCCACCGTCTCCCGTGACACGGACAGCAGCTCCTCGGCGTGCAGCACGGCGTCCCGTACGGCGGCCAGCGCGCGCAGCCGGCCCTGATCGGGGCCGCCCGCGCCCTGAACCCCCTCCGCCAGCCACAGCACGCGACCGACCGCCGTGTCGGCGGCGGCGGCGAGCAGCGGGTCGCGGGCCACGTCGTAGACCCGGTCGTGCCGCCACAGCCCGAGGGCCGTGTGCAGGGCCTCGCCCAGCGGACCGAGCGCGGTCGCCCGCCCGAGACCGTCGCCGAGCTCGGCGACAAGCCGGGCGGACAGTCGCGTGGCCCCGCACACCACGGCGTCGAACAGGACGCCGGCCAGCGCGGCGGGCTCACTGCCCGCGGCGCGCATCCGGTCGTCGAGGGCCACGGCCGCGGACTCGTCGAGCGTCGCGCCGAAGCCGCCCGCCTCGATGAGAGCGGCCTCGCGGCCTGCCGTCGTACGGGGCTCCCAGCGCTCGGTGAAGACCGGGTCGGTGCCGTGCGCGGGGCCGGTCACCCGGGTGAATCCGGGGATCTCCAACACCCGCAGTCGGTGCAGTACCCTGCTGCGCGTCAGCTCCGTGGGGTCGGTGAGGCGCAGGGTGACGGGGCGACCTTCGCCCGGTGTGAGACCCAATGCGGCCAGCCGGGCCTCGACGTCGTGCACCAGCGGCGGCAGCGGCGTCTCGGGATGCAGCCGCCCGACGCGGTCGCCACCGCAGGCGGCGACCATCTCCACGACGACAGGGTGCGATCCGGGGCGGAGCGTGCCGCGCCGGGTCCACGGCAGGGGTTCGTCGAGGGCGTCGGTGATCAGCGCCCCGGCCAGTCCGTCCAGCAGGTCGAGGCGGGTCGGCGCCCGGTGCCCGCGCAGGGCGGCCAGGCCGAGCGCGGTGCCGTGCGCGGCGATCAGCCCGGCCGTCGAGACCGGATGGCCGCGCTCGCGCAGCCGGCCGGCGACGGCCCGTACCAGTCCCTCGCCGGCGGCGCGTTGGCCGGCTTCCCACAGACGCTGGTAGTAGGCGGGCGAGGGCATGCCGGACTGGTACCCGGCGAAGGCGTCGAGTTGCCGGAAGGAGTACGGAACGAGGAAACTCCCGCCCACGGCCCCGTCGGGCGGCTCCGGCACCTCCGGCCAGCCGCCACCACCGGGGTCGCCGGGCGCGGCGGCTCCGGTCAGTGCCACCAGCGCGGGCCGGTGGAAGCCGCCCGTGACGACCAGGACCGGACGTCCCCCGGCCGCGGTCACGGCGGCGCGGACCCAGGAGGCCATGTACTGCTCGCGCGCCCGGTCGCCCTCATCGGCGACCGCGTCGCCGCGCACGACGTCGAAGTACGCCGCCAACCGCGCCGCGAGCCCACCCTCCTCGGAGCCGGAGCCGGAGCCGGAGCCGGAGCCGGAGCCGGAGCCGGAGCCGGAGCCGGAGCCGGAGCCGGGCTCAGGCTCGGGCTCCGGCTCGGACTCGAACATCCGGTCCCACAGGGCGTCCACCGAATCGACTTGGAACCGCCGGCACAGCCGCGCCGTCGCCCCGGCGTAGCGCGCCTCGGCATCCGCGTACCGGTTGGTGCGCCCGGCGAACGCCGGGTGCCAGGCGGGCAGGTCGATGAAGCGGACCTCCGCCCCCGCGGCCCGGCCCGCCGTGAGTGCCACCCACTCCGGCGAGTAGTCGCACAGCGGTGCCCAGGAGGTGGCCGTCCGCTCTTCGTCGCGGTAGTGGCTGAACACGGCGATGGGCAGCTCGTGCCCCAACAGGAGTTCGTCCAGGCGCCCGTTGAGGTCGGCAGGCCCCTCGATCAGCACGTGCGCGGGCCGCAGCTCCTCGATGGTGCGGGCGACCAGCCGGGCGCACGCGGGGGAGTGGTGGCGTACGCCGAGGAAGGTGGCACTCATCGGACCGTCAGCCCGCCAGCAGGTGGCGGGAGGAGTGCAGGGCCTTCCACTGCGCCCCGCCGCGCTTGGCCACCCGCTGTTCGAGGTAGCGGCGCAGCCGGGCCAGGTCCTCCGGACTGTCCTTGGCCGCCGTGCCGGCCAGGCAGGTCACCAGGTCCGCCGCGTTGCCCGGCTCACCGCGCAGGAACCAGCCCCGCACGCCCACCGCGTGGGCGACCGAGACGGCCTCGGCGGTGCTCATGACCGAGGACAGCCGGTCGCCGGCCGTACCGTCGCCGCCGATGCCGGAGCGCAGTTCGCGGAAGGTGGTGACGAGCACCTCCATGATGTCCCGGTCCGGCGCCGCGGCCACGCCCGAGCGGTGCAACAGGGCCGTCGCCTCGGCCTCGACCAGGGCGATCTCGGTGTCCAGATCGGCGATGGGGAACACCGTCTCGTAGTTGAAGCGCCGCTTGAGCGCGGCGCTCATCTCATTGACCCCGCGGTCCCGGGTGTTCGCCGTCGCGATCACGTTGAAGCCCTGGCGGGCGAAGACCATCCCGTCCGGACCCTCCAGCTCCGGAATGGCCACCACCCGCTCCGACAGCAACGACAGCAGCGAGTCCTGCACCTCCAGCGGGCAGCGGGTGATCTCCTCGAACCGGACGAGCCGACCCTCGCGCATCCCGCTCAGCATGGGCGCCGGCACCAGCGAGCGCTGCGAAGGGCCCTCGGAGACGAGCAGGGCGTAGTTCCAGGAGTACTTGATCTGGTCCTCGGTCGTCGCCGCGCCGCCCTGGACGATCAGCGTGGAATCGCCGCTGACGGCCGCCGAGATCAGTTCCGACAGCAGCGACTTGGCCGTGCCCGGCTCACCCACCAGCATCAGGCCCCGGTTGGTCGCGAGCGCCACCAGGGCGCGCTCGACCAGGGCCGTGTCCCCGACGAACTTGCGGCCGATGCGCGCCTCCTCGTCTCCGACGATGAAGCGGCGGGCGGCCCGGAGGCTCAACTGCCAACCCGGCGGGCGGTGATCGGTGTCGCAGGCCCGCAGGGCGGCGAGCTCCTCGGCGTAGCGGACCTCGGCGGGCGGCCGCTGCAACTCCTCCGCGGCCGGGGAAGGGGAAGTGGTCGCACTCGTCATGACGTCAGCTCCGTCAGGTCGGCCAGCACCTCGGAGACGATGACGGGGGGCAGGTCGGCGAACTTCAGCGGATAGTTGCGGGACATCCAGTGGTCGCCGGGCCGTGTGTCGAGCCAGATCGTCTCCAGCTTCTGGTCCGGGAACTCACCGATCATCCCGACCGCGATGCCCTCGCCGAGCTCGATCACCAGATAGCGCTCGGGGCCCAGTCGACGGGAGAACCACCGCTCCACGCCCGCGTCCTGCGGCTCGCCGCGCTCCCAGCCGCGCTTCGTCAGCCCGAGCAGCTTGCCGACGGGCACCGTGAAGCCCTCGAAGCGCGTCAGGCGCGAGCCCGCCGCCTCCTCCTCCGTCGGGGCCTGCACCGGCCGGCCCAGCTGCGGGAACGGCTGCACGATCTCGTAGTCCGCGAACAGTTCGGACCAGGCCGTCAGATCGTCCTCCAGGTGCAGCGGGTGGGCGAGGGTGATGCTCGCGTCGTCCGTGAACTTCACCGCCTCGTCCTCGACATTCGCGTACGTACGGTCCTCGGCCACCCGGAACGCGGTCACCCCGCCCTCCGCCTCGGCCAGCCAGACCAGGCGCCGTACCAGGTGCCACACCAGCGGGTGCTCCACGAACAGCTGCCGGAACTCGGCGCCCGTCCACGATCGCTCCTCCACCATCGCGGCCTCCAGCCGCCGCATCTGGTCCGAGGCGATCGTCCGCACGTCCTTCTTCAGCGCCATGAACCGCTTGCGCTCATCCGTCGCGAGCTCCGCCTCGTCCCGGGTGCCGGGCCTCGGCAGGTCCTTCAGGCGCCGGCCGTCCTCGTCCAGCACGTACGGCTTGAGCTGCTCGTCGAAGCCGACGGTGAAGCGGCGCGTGCCGTAGTCGACGATCGTGCTGCCGTCCGCGTCGAGGCCGAGGTCCGGCACCAGGCGGTCGGACAGCTGCTCACCGGTGAGCCCCAGCTCGGCCGCGACCTCGGAGATCTTCTCCTGAGCGCGGAGCTTCAGCGCCTTGAACTTCACGCGCTGCGCGATCCCGTGGAGGTGCAGCAGCGCGACATCGCTGCCGATCGACGCCAGGACGTCGAGACCGTCGACCGCCCGGTGGTGCGCGCCCTCGCCCGGCCAGGCGCGGATCACCGGGGTGAGGGCGCGTACCGTCCCGTCGTCACCGATCCGGCCGAGCGCGTGCAGCGCCCACGCCTCCTTCGGAGGCATCCCGGCGAGCTGCCATTCCGTGAACAGGCCCCACCCGAAGCCGGCCAGGGACTCCGGCGTGCAGAGCTCCCGTACCTGCTCCAGCCCGGGGAACTCCCCACTCGGCGTGGACATCGCCAGCATGGTCAGCACGTGCCCGGTCGCCGAAGCCGGCAGGGCCCCGCCGGACTTCAACAGGATCTGCGGCAGTGCGTGCGGCGAGGCCCAATCGGCCACCTTGGGCATCCGGGCCGGCAGCGCGGTCGCCAACGGATCGGCGCCCAGCAGCGGTTCCATGGCCTCGGAGGCCTCCGGCCCGTACTCCGCCACCACTTGGCGCACCGGGTCGGCGCCGTGCGCCGTGATGATCACCGAAAGCGCCCGCTCGGCGGCGGTCCGCTCGGGCCCGGGCGCGGCGAGCGCGTCGGGTACGAGCAGCCGGGCCGCGTCGGCACCGTGCCGGACGAACCAGGAACGCGCCGTCTCGCCCGCGACCTTGAGCCGCATCAGCCAGTCGGCCATCAGCCGGGCGACAGCCGGATCGCGGAACGGGAGGAGGAGCGGCGCCAGGATCGTCGGGTTGCGGGTCGCCATTTTCACGGCCACGGGCAGCGCGTCCAGTTCGTGGCGGGCCACGAGGGGCTTGAAGGAGCTCAGCCCCTCGTAGCTGTACTCGGTGCCCGCCCAGTCGGCGAGCAGCGGACGCACCAGCTCGGCGGGACCCTTGGTGAACACCCCCAGGGTGTCCCACATCCCGACCCGGACACCCGTGCGCAGACCCTCGAGGTAGTGCTCCATCGGGTGGTACGGCTCCCACCCGGTGACCCACGACTCCGTGGCGGCCCAGGTCTCCCGCTCGCCCGTCCGCCAGGCGATGCTCGCCCCGGCCGGCGCCACCAGCCCGGTGACCACACGCGGCTTGACCACCTTGCGCTTGCGCGTCCACGGCGGGCTGGTCAGCAGCGGCGGCAAGGCGTCAGCCGGGGCCTCCGTCACCCGCCCCGCCCGGTGCACGAGGGGATCGATGACCGCGGCGATCTCCTCGGGGAGGTTCGGCAGCATCTCGAACGCGAGGTCCCGGTAGGCGGCCACGTGCCCGGGGAGCAGCTGAGCGGCCACCGTGGCCGGAGCGCCCGTGCCGAGCGATGCCTGCGCCAGCATGCGCAGCGCCCGCGCCGGGTAGCGGCGCGCCGCGGTGATCACGGACGCCCGTACGTGCTTGTTGTCGAGGTGCTCGACCAGGAAACCGAAGGCCTCGTCGGAAGGCAGCTCGGCGAGGGTGCCCGCCATCGACTTGGTGTCGTCCGTGTCGATGTACTGCCGGTTCAGCTCGCCGGCCAGCAGCGGGGCCATCGCCGTGCCCACGCCTTCGCCGACCGTGGCGATGACATCCGCCTTCCAGCCCCGCCAGCCGAGGTCCACCCGGTCCCCGAACAGGGCGACTTGCTCGGGCGTCCCGACGGAGCACAGGAGCATTTCCCGAACGCCCTGCTCGCGGTGGGTGCGCAGGGCGGGGTCCGCGCAGCACTCCTCCACCCATTCCCGCTCCGAAGGGGCGATGAAGCTCGTGGTGACGCGGCGGCGCATGCTCCGTCGGCCGTCGGCGAGGGCGGAGACGGTGGCCCGGTACGTCTCCTCGTCCGCCACGGACAGCAGGGCCCGGACCCGTTCCAGGGCAGGTCGGGTGAAGTGTCGGGTCCAGCCCTGGGTGTCGGGGTCGGGGCGGGCGTCGACGGCGTCGATGACGTGACGCCCGGGGCCGTGCGACCCCCACGCGAGCCGCATTTCGAACAACTCGACGGCAGCGCGGGCCGCGAACGGCAGCCCGTGGGCGTCCACCCACGCGTCCGCGACGACCGTGAAGGAACCGGGCTCCTGGGTCAGGAGCATCGCGAGCACCGCGGCGCCGAGCGGGTTCTGACTGTCGCCCTGCTGGGCCCTGGCGGCCTCGACCATCTCCGGGTCGCTCTGGGCGGCGCCGAGGGCCAGTTCGACCCGCTCGGCATCGCGAGCGAGCCACTCGCGCACCTTCTGCTGCGCGCCGGCGTCGACAGCGGGCACCGTCCGGGCCACCCCACCGCGCCGCGGAAACAGATTCCGCTTCCACGCCGACGGCAGGGTGAAGGTGTCCTCGTCCGCGGGCACGACGGGGGCGACCGGGGTGGTGGTCACGTCGTCGGCGACCGGCTCCGCTCCGGCCGGAGCGGCGGCGCTGTCGGTCGCGCCGATCTCCGCGTACCCCTTCCGTTCCTTCTCCGCTATCGATTTGACCAGGTGCGACTGTGCGTCGGCGGCGGAGCCGAACTCCTTGACCCGGGTCTGGCCGGTCGTCCCGGTACGACCGAAACGGACGGTCACCGAGGTGCCCTCCGCCTCCGCCTCCCAGAACTTGGCCGAGCCTCCGTCGACGTACTCCCAGCGCCGCACGCTGCCTCCCCTTGTCGCGCGTGATCAGTTGACCGAACAGTAAACGGCCCCTCTGACAACGGGTCCCCCGGGCGGCGTCCGGGGCGCGCGGGCAGGCCCGTTGGATGGCGCGACCACGTATTGTTCGAAGACTTCTCTCGACCAGAGACCAAGGAGGCATCGCCCGTGATCGTGATCGCCCACCTCAGCGACATCCATCTCGACGGCGACCGGCGCGCGGCCGACCGCACCCGCGCCGTCATGGAGTACCTGGACGCACTGCCGTACGACCTCGACGCCGTACTGGTGAGCGGGGACATAGCCGACCACGCCCAGGACGCCGAGTACGAGCAGGCAGCCAAGCTGCTGAACTCGCGGCACCCCCTGGTCGTCTGCCCCGGAAACCACGACGAGCGGGTCGCGTTCCGCCGCGGCCTGCAGGCCGGGGAGCCTCCCTCGGCGGACCCCGTCGACCAAGTGCTGCGCGGCGAGGGCTTCGTGCTCGCGGTGTGCGACTCCTCCGTACCCGGCGAGGACCACGGCTTCCTGGAGGAGTCCACGCTGGCCTGGCTGGACGGCGTACTGGCGGGCACACCGCGGGAGACGCCGGTCCTGGTGGCCTTCCACCACCCGCCGGTCCCGCTGCACGTTCCGTACGTGGACGAGATCCGGCAGTTCGGTGAAGAGCGGCTCGCCGAACTCGTCGAGCGGCACCCGCACCTGACCGCGTTCCTGTGCGGGCACGCACACACCGCGGCGGCCACCACCTTCGCGGGGCGGCCGCTGCTGGTCGCGCCGGGCGTGGTCTCCACCATCCGGCTGCCGTGGGAGGCGCGATCGGGGCCGTCCGAGCACGTCCACCTCGACGAGCCGCCGGCCGTCGCCTTCCATGTGATCGGCGACGACGGCCGGCTGACGACCCATTACCGGGTGGTCATGGCCCGACGGTGATCTGCTGGGCCGGGTCGGTCGTGTCGGTGACGAGGTAGACCGCGTTGAAGGTGGACGAGGTCGCGCTCGTCGGACAGCCGAACCCGCCGGTGACCTTGACGGGTACGGACGCGTTGGCGAAGGTCAGGCTCGGCGGGGCGCCGTTGGCCCACGTGCCGCCGACGTTCGCCGCGGCGGTGGGCGCCGCGGTGACCGTACAGCTCGCGAGGCCGCTCGTCCTGAGCACCAGTCCGCCGACCGGCACGGTCATGGTGGCGGTGATCGGGGAGTCGTGTTGCATGGACACCGTCCAGGCGCCGCTGGTGGTGACCGTCGGGGTCACCCCCCACATGCTGGACGTGCAGGAGCTGTACGTCGGCGGGGAGATCGGGGACGAGACCGGCCCGGCCGCGTTCTGGTTGCCGGGCGCGGCCGGCACCGTACCGGTGGAGACGGAGACCGAGCAGGTCACCGTCACCGAACCGGCCTTGAGGGTGGCCTTGCCGCTGAGGGTGGCCTTGAAGTCGTGCCCGGCCGGGGTCACGGTGGTGGACCCGGCCGCGGGTAACGGGGCGGCGGAAGCGGTGAACGAGGCCAGTGAAAGGGCTGCGGCGGCGGCCGTCCCGAGGGCGAGAGCGGTGCGCGTACGGCTCATGGCTGTGCTCCTTGGGAATCCTGGTGCGCGGTGGGGGAGGGGAGCGCGGAGGGGGGCGGGGAGGGGAGCGCGGAGCGGGGCGGGGAGGCGGGCGGCGAGGCTTCGCGGGGCGGTCGGGAGGGCTGCCAGGCGAACATCAGGCCGCCTCCGAGGATGCCGAGGAGGGTGCCGATCAGGAACCCGCCGAGGTTCGACAGGACCAGCGCGGCCGTGGCGATCAGGGTGGTGAGGACACCCGCGAGGCTGCGTTGGGCGGGGGAGAACCAGGCGGTGAGGCCGAGCACGATCATCACGGCGCCCATGAGGACGGACGGGATGCCCGCGACCCCCTGCTGGAGCATGACCTTCAGCGGTGCCAGCGGCAGGACGCAGATCCAGGCCCCGGCGAGGACGGTGAACAGCCCGCCCCAGAAGGGCCTGCCGCGCCGCCACTGCCGCCACTGACGCCACCGCCGACGGCGGCTCAGAAGCATTCCTTCTTGCCCTTGGCTATGTCCATGCTCAGCCCGGAGAGCTTGAAGGTGCCGGCGTTGGTCGCCCACGCCGTCTGCTTCAGGTCGGTGATGCGGACCGTGTCCGCCTGTTGGGCGAAGAGGTCCTGCATCCCCTGGGCGTCGGCCGGGCCCTTGTCGAGGGTGGAGGCGTCGCGCCCGATCTCGATGTTGGTGAAGACCGCGTCACCGGAGAGTTGGGTGGCGTCGACGAACAGGTTGCTCGCCTCGACGGGCTTGTCCCGCCCGGCCGTCAGGTTGAGCGAGATGTCGCCGATGATCGGGAGCGAGGTGACCACCGACTGGCACAGGCTGTTCATCCTGGCCTCCCGAATGGCGGTGACGGCCACCGGGATGAGCTCCTCGCGGGCGTTGACGTCGACGCTGCCGTACTGGACGAAGCCGTCGCCCTCCAGGCTCTTCGCCGACACCTTGAACTGCTGCCCGGATACGGCGAAGGAGGCGGCGAGCGCGCCCTGCGCGAGCGCGACGCCGAGGCCGGCGGTCACGGCCACGGCGGGTACGGTCAGCAGGGCGAACCGCCGCCAGCGGACGCGGCCGGAGCCGCTGCCGAACTCGTCGGGGGCGCCGGGTAAGCCGGGTAAGCCGGATAAGTCGGAGGAGTCGGATAAGTTCGGGGAATCTGTCATGAGATCATCCCTTATTTCGGCTGTGCACCGTTGTTACCGACGAGTTGAATGTAAGAGTGCCAATGGGGGTTGGCAAGGTTGTGCGAGCGCACCCTTTGAGCCGACTCCTACTGCTCCGTACGCAGCAGTTCGGCGACCTCCGCGTCCACCCGCCGAGCCATCGCCCGGGCGAACTCCGTGGCCACGACCTCCCCGGCCACCGGCCGCAGCGCCGCGACCGCCTCGGTGACGTGCCGAAGCTGCGCGGCCGAAAGTCGCTCCAGCCCCTCCGGACCGATCACGTGCCGCCGGAACAGTGCGACGAACCGGTCCGCGAGCGCGGCCGCCTGCGCCTGTACGAAGTCACCCGCGTCCAGGATCTCGGCCAGCGGCACCCCCTGGCGCACCAGCGTCAGCGTCGCGTCCAGCAGCCGCCCGCTCGGGTGCGTGACCAGGTCCCCCTCGATCGTGACGTACCCCAACTCCGCCGCCCGCCGGGTGTCCTCGGCCGTCGCCGTCGGCCCGAACAGCTCCCGCAGCTCGGCCCGGGTCATCGTCACCGGCTCCTCCCGCACCCAGTCGCGGGTCATCTCCCGTTCCAGGCCCAGCAGTCCGGACAGCCCGCCGCCGCCCTCCCAGGCGTGCAGCAGCTCCGCGATGCCGTTGACCGTGTAGCCACGGCCCAGCAGATCGCTGATCAGCCGCAGCCGCGTCAGATGGTCCTCGGAGTACCAGGCGATCCGACCCTCCCGGCGCGGCGGCGGCAGCAGCCCGCGCTCCTGGTAGTAGCGCAGGTTGCGTACCTTGACGCCGGCCGCCCGGGCCACGTCCTCCCGGCGGTAGCGCCCGCCGCCCGTGTCGTCGATCTCCGCCTCGCTGCTCACGCGGCGAAGTGTAGGACGTACTGGCAGGTCACATGGGGCGCGGCTGCTCACGCCGCTTGACCGCGCGCAGCACCACGAACTTCGGCTCGCTCGCGACGACT
Organism: Streptomyces sp. NPDC059874; assembly: GCF_042731135.1. Lineage (NCBI taxonomy): Bacteria > Bacillati > Actinomycetota > Actinomycetes > Kitasatosporales > Streptomycetaceae > Streptomyces > Streptomyces sp. NPDC059874. The sequence goes on along the minus strand of NZ_JBHWJY010000003.1, from coordinate 179,918 downwards.
TCGCTGTTGCCGAAGAGCCGGCGCAGATGGGTGTGGTAGCCCATGTGCCGGTTCGCGACGATCCACAGCTCGCCGCCGGGCCGCAGCACCTTGCGCGACTGCGCGAACATCCGCAGCGCCGTCGCGTCCGTCGTCGCCTGGTGGGAATGGAAGGGCGGGTTGCTCAGCACCAGGTCGACGGAGCCGGGTGACAGCATCGCCACCCCGTCGCCGACGTGGAACTCGGCGGTCCGCCGGCCCTCGCGCACGTTCGCCTTGTACGTGGCCCGCGCCGAGGCGATCGCCTGGTACGACTCGTCCGTGAAGACGACCTCCGCGTCCGGGTCATGGACCTGCACCGCCGTGCCGACCACGCCGTTGCCGCAGCCCAGGTCCACGACGCGGGCGCCGTCGGTGTTGGTCGGCAGGTTCTGCAGGAAGAAGCGGGTGCCGATGTCGAGCCGGTCGGCGCAGAAGATCCCGGCGTGATTGACGACGGTCAGGCCGGAGGCCGAGCCCGCGTCCTCGTCCACCGTGTACGTCAGCGGCCACGGGTCGGCGGCCACGGGGCGGACCGCCCCGGGGGCGTCCGGCGTGCAGAAGATCAGCCGGGCCTTCTTCTCCGCGAGCGAGGTCTTCGTCGGGCCGAGGATCTTCTCGAAGAGCCGCAGCGTGGAGGTGTGGATCTCCTTGACCATGCCGGCGCCGACGACGACGGTGCCCGCGTGCACGTGCGGAGCCAGCCGGTACAGCTGGTCCTCCAGCAGCGCCAGGCTCTTCGGCACGCGCACCAGCAGGACGTCGATCCGCTCGGGCGGCGGGTCCTGCGTGGTCAGCAGCGTCACCGTGCTCTTGGCGGTCCCGATCCCGGCACGGTCCAGGTTCGCGGCGGTGGCGGACCGGCTGAGGGCGGAATCGGTGATCTGGGTCGGGTGGTAGGCGGCGAGCGCCGTGGTCAGCGCCCCCCAGCGGTCCCCGAGCACGGTGATCCGGCCCGCGGCGGCCAGGTCCACCGGGCCGCGCTCACCCGTACCGGAGTCGAGGTGGCGCAGCAGGTACTCGTCGGCGGCGTCCCAGGCGCGGAGCCGGTCGCGCGGGTCCTCGGGGAAGCGGGTGAGCTCGTAGGAGCCGAAGGGCGTGATCAGGCGGTTCATATGCGACCCAGGCTAACCGAGACGGCGCTCGGGCGCCTACTCGGGGAACTCGCCGGCCATCGCGGCGGCGATCCGCAGGTACGGGCGGGCCTCGGCCGCCCGGCCCTGCCGCTCCAGGGTGCGACCGAGCATCAGCTGCGCGTAGTCCTCCACCGGCCAGCGCTCCAGGATGGAGCGCAGCTCCTGCTCGGCGCGCGAGAGCTGGGCGGAGTGGTAGTAGGCGCGGGCCAGCAGCAACCGCGGCGCGAGCTGCTCGGGCGCCTCGGTCGTCAGCGGCTCCAGGACGCGGGCGGCCGTCGCGTACTCCTTGGCGTCGAAGAAGAGCCCGGCGCGGGCCCAGCGCTCGGCTGCCGTGCCGTGCTCCAGGTAGGCCGTCGGCTCGCCTATCGCGAAGATCGCGTCCATCGGCTCCATGGCAACCCTTCCAGCACTCGGGTGGTGTGTACGGAGCCTCCAACACGCCCCGGCGGTGGAACATTCCGCCCCACACGGGCGCCGCCGCGCGGCTAGGTTGTCCGCATGAGCAATCTCGATCGCCAGCCCGCTCTCTCCGCCTGCGGCGGCCGCGGATTCGTCGTTGCCGAACCGGTGCGCGAGCTCCTCAGCCCGCGCACGGTCAAGCTGGGGGAATCCACCCAGGTCCGCCGACTCCTGCCGAACCTGGGCCGCCGCATGGTCGGCGCGTGGTGCTTCGTGGACCACTACGGCCCGGACGACATCGCCGACGAGCTGGGCATGCAGGTCGCGCCGCACCCGCACTCCGGGCTCCAGACGGTGAGCTGGCTGCACGAGGGCGAGGTACTGCACCGCGACAGCGTCGGCAGCCTCGCCACGGTCCGCCCGCGCGAGCTGGGCCTGATGACCTCCGGCCGCGGCATCTCCCACTCGGAGGAGAGCCCGCGCCCGCACGCCCGCTTCCTGCACGGCGCCCAGCTGTGGGTGGCCCTCCCGGACGCCCACCGCGACGTGGAACCCCACTTCCAGCACCACGCGCAGCTCCCGCGGGTGACGGCCCCCGGCCTGACCGCGACGGTCATCCTGGGCACCCTGGACACGGCGACCTCGCCCGGCACGGCGTACACCCCGATCGTCGGCGCGGACCTGGCCCTCGCGGCGGGCACGGAAACCCGCCTCCCCCTCGACCCGGACTTCGAGTACGCGGTCCTGTCGATGTCGGGCGAGGCCCACGTGGACGGCGTCCCGGTCCTCCCGGGCTCGATGCTCTATCTGGGCTGCGGCCGCACCGAACTCCCCCTGAGGGCTGCTTCGGACGCCGGCCTGATGCTGCTGGGCGGAGAGCCGTTCGAGGAGGAGATCGTCATGTTCTGGAACTGGATCGGCCGCTCCCATGAGGATATCGCACAGGCCCGCGCGGACTGGATGAATGGGACACGGTTCGGCGAGGTGAAGGGGTATGACGGCCCTCCGCTTCCGGCCCCTGACCTGCCCCCGGCCCACCTCAAACCGCGCGGCCGAGTGCGCTGACCTGCGATATCTGGAGTGAGGCGGCCCCGCGGGGCGCGGGTCGTGCGCCTTCCGATTACTGAAGCCTCGGCGCTTCCGATCGCGCCCCGCACTTGCCCTTCGATGGTGCGGGGCCTTTCCCTTCTGCGGGCGTCCGTGGGTGAGCGTGTGTCTATGAATGCTGACCCAATGCTGACTTTTCTGATGCTGCATCAGGTCGGGCTTCGGGTAGGTGCAGACATCGAATCGACCTCGTCGGCGATCGGCGCTTGCCTGGAAGTTGTTCCCGGCTATATGCCGGTCGGGTCGCCCACTGCGCTTCGCGCGGGCCGGGGAGAGTCTGATCGCCTGGGTGCTACTGCTTGTTGCCCCGCTGCGAGCCCGCCGCAGGACGCCGCTGCGACGACCGCTGCTGGGGTTTCTTCCCATCCATCCCTGCCCGTCACCAGGCCCGACATGCGAAGTGCCGAGGTGCGACACCTTTCCGCGGCTTGCTCAGCCGGCCGTCCTCGCCCGGACGCGGCTCGCCGTCGGCGGGGATCTTGCCGCCCGGGTTCCGCAAGCCTGCGGGCCGAGGGCGAGATGAAGCGGGATGGTGCGCAAGGCCGCCACGCGAAAGGCGTGCCTCCCTCCCGGTCGCGCGTGGGCCAGTCGATGGTTCGGGACAGCGATCACGTGCTGCGTTGGTCGTGGGTGTCCTGGCGGAGTTGGTCGGTGTGCCGGGTCAGGGCGTCGATGAGTTCGGCGAGCACGGCGTCCTCGGGTCGCAGATGAGGGCGGGTGTCGGTGAGCGGCCGGAGGAGGCGGGCCGCGTCATTGTCGGCAAGGGCCAGGTTCAGTTCGTCGACGGCATCCCGGGCGCTGGCGGGCAGGCCGGTGAGGGCGGTGACCTGGCCGGCGAGCCGGCGCAGGTCGGCCGCGTTGTCACGGGCCCAGGCTGTCACGGAGCGGTCGGCGGCGCGTGAGTCGTGGGTGGCCTGTACGCGCTGTTCGCCGGTGGTTCCGGCGATGCCGGGGCGCGCTCGCAGGTAGCGGCGTTCGGCGGCCTGACGGCTGGCGACCCCGAGGGGGACTGCGAGGTCGGCCCAGCTCGCGCCCTGTCCACGGGCGGTTTCGATCAGGACGCTCTCCCAGCCGGCGAGCTGCTCGCGGACCTCGCGCAGCATCAGCAGTGCGGCCAGAGCCGTGCGGGCCCGCGGCCGACGCGGGCGCCGTTGATCCCGCAGGCGGCGCCTTCGCGTCCCTCACGGCCTGGCCGATGGTCTCCAGCGCCGCGGCCGCGGCAAGGAAGGAGACCTGCTCGGCCGGTGGGGCGGGCTCATCCATGGCACTCTCCGTAGTCTGTCACCCTTCGGATGACACCCTGCTTGTCATCGTTTCGATGAAATATGACAACGGGAGCACGTTGAAGCGCATTGGCAGTTTCTGCCTGAACCGACTGGAGGTGTTTCGCGATGTTGATGCGCACCGACCCGTTCCGCGAGATGGACCGGATCTTCCAGCAGCTGTCGGGTGCGACCGGGACCTGGTCGAAGCCGGCCGTGATGCCGATGGACGCCTACCGCGAGGGCGACGCGTACGTGATCGCCTTCGACCTCCCCGGAGTGAGCACCGAGGCGATCGACATCGATGTCGAGCGGAACATGCTGACCGTCAAGGCGGAGCGCCGCCCGGCTGCCAACGACACCGTGCAGCTGGAGCTCTCCGAGCGGCCGCTGGGCGTCTTCTCCCGCCAGATCATGCTGGCCGACACCCTCGACACCGAGCACATCGAAGCCGACTATGACGCGGGTGTGCTGACCCTGCGGATCCCGATCGCCGAGCGTGCCAAGCCGCGGAAGATCGCCATCGGCGGCGAGGGTGGCCGCAAGCAGATCTCCGGCTGGACAGCCCGGCACAGCGGCGGAGGACGGGGAAACCGATCCCCTCCGGCACCCCGTCCTCCGCGCTTCCTTGACCCCTCCCCTTGGAGGTGACGCGATGCCGATGCGCCAGGAAGCGTTCCTTGAGCATGTCCAGGAACGCGGTGAGTACCGGATGACCCGGGAGGAAGCCGAACGAGCGGCCCGTGTCGTCCTGGCCCTGCTCGGCGCCCACCTGGTGGGCTCCGTGCGCGCCGCGCTCGCGGCCCGGCTTCCCGAGACGTACGCCCTGATCCTCCTCAACCCGCTCCAGGCCGCCGAACCGCTCTCACCCGAACGTTTCGTCCGCGCGAGCGCGGCCTGGATCGAGGGGGCCACCGAGAAGACGGCCCTGTGGGACATCGGCGCTGTCCTCAGCGCCACGGCCGCAGCAGCAGGAGACGCCCTCATGCGCGAGGTCCTGCTCCAGCTCCCGCCCGGCTACGACCTCCTCTTCGGCCGCCCCCAGCCCACCTGATCACCCGCCGTCACCGTCCGGAAACCTCACCCGCGAAGAGAAAGGCAACCGCAGCACCGTGCACGACCAGCCTCGACCGTGCCCGGCCCTGCCTGCCATGACGTTCGGCCAACTGCTGGAACGCGTGCGCTACGAAGGCGTCTGCCCCACTCGCGAATGCGCCGAAGAGGCCATCCGCAACGTCCTGGCCGCCCTCGGCCGCCAGATCACCGGAGACGAACGTGTCGACCTCGCGCAGTGCCTGCCCGTCGAGGCCGCACTCGTCCTGACCGCCCAGATCCCCGACATCGAACAGCTCACCGGCTGGGGCTTCGTCAAAAACCTGGCCGCCCGCACCGGCACCACTCCGGCCATCGCACGCTGGGACACCGGCGCCGTGCTCGCCGTCGTCTCATCGCCCAGGCGACGCACGGGCAGGGCCAGCTTCCGGGCCAGTCGCAGACCCCCGGAGGTGGGGAGTTTCGCAGCCAGCCGGAGCCCGGAGCGTACCGGCGGGAAGGGCGTGATGAACGTCATCACCGGCGACCCCGACGTGTACGGGCGGCGGTCCGCGCCGTTCTACCCACGGCCCGGGGAAGCGGGGCCGACGCGCCGGCCGCCGAGGAACCCTCCTCGGCGGCCATGGGCCGCGCGTTTCCCGGAGGCGGCAGTCGCAGGCCGTGGCATCTCCTCGGCATCTTGACGGCGATGCGCTCGAGTACGCCGGAGATCTGGATGAACGCGCCGCAGTCCTCGGTGGCTTCGGCCAGGCCAGGGGCATGGCCTCATCGTGCCGGGGTGAAGCCGCCCCAGACCGAGAGGGCGTCACGCGGACCGTTGGCGTCGACGCGGTAGCCGTCGTGCTGGGCCTCGCGTTCTCCGGCGGCGTGGTTGTACTGGCCGGCGAAGACGTGTTGTCCGGCCGGGACCGTACGGCCCGGCTTGAGGATCCAGCGGTAGACCACGGCTCCGCCTTCATGCTGCACGGTGACGGTGAAGTCGTCGGCGGGCAGCGTCCGCCAGCTGCCGGTGCTCTGCACTCCGCCCGTCTGCGAGATGCGCAGTTCCAAGGTGAGTGCGGTGAGCGGCTGGGTGGTCTTGAGGCTGATGTTGCTCTGCGCCCAGTACGTGTTGCTGCTCGCGTCCAAGGAGCCGGCCGACGACAAAGGCCCGTCCTGGACGCGCGCGCTGCCGGGCCGGGCCGAGCCCGTGCCCCCTGACGCCTCAGGGCTGGGGCTCGTCGAGGACGAGTGGTCCGGCACGGTGGGGCCGCCGGAGGTGGGCGCCGGCGGCGTCACGTGGGGCGTCCAGGGCGCGGATGGCGCGGATGGCGCGGCGGGGGTGGCCGAGATGTCCGGCCGGGCCGGCGGGGGCTGGACGATGGCGGCGACGGCGAAACCACCGCCCGCCAGAATGCCGGCCGCGGCGAGGGAGGCGAGCGCCACCCTGGGCCACGGCCTCGCGCCGGACGACTCGCGGTGGTGGGCGGCGGCGCCGGACATGCCGCGTTCGACGCGGGCCAGGATCCGCGCACGGTCGGGCTGGTGGGCCTCGGCGGCTGTGCGCAGCCGCCCGGTGAGCTCCTCGTTCAACGGCTCCTCCTCCCCGCCAACAGTTCCCCGGCTGCTCCCGTGGTGCCCAGCATCCGTTCCAGTTCGGCCATCCCCTTCGAGGTCTGGCTCTTAACCGTACCGACCGATATTCCGAGCGCCAGAGCGGTGTCCTTCTCCGACAGGTCGAAGGCGTGCCGCAGGACCACGCACGTCCGCTTCCGGAACGGCAACCGGGCGAGAGCAGTGCGCACGTCCACCACGGCTGCCACGTCGGGGCCGTCCAACGACTCCGCACCGCGCGACCAGAACAGGGCGATCCGGCGGCGCTCGCGAACCGCGCTGCGGATCCGTGACCGTGCCAGGTTGGCTACCACGCCACGTGCGTAGGCGAGCGGGTACTCGGCCTGGCGCAGCCGGTCCCAGCGCTGCCACAGTGCGATCAGGGCGTCCGCGGCCAGATCGTCGGCACCGTCCGCCTCGCCCGTCAGGAGATGGGCGAACCGGGCGAGTTCGGCGTAGTGGCGTTCGAAGAAGTCGTGGAACTCCGCGGACGCGTCATCGAGGACCACGCTGTCGGTCGCCCCTTCCGCAAATGTGTGCGTTAACATCCGGCGGCAGAGTATCAGTGCGGGGCGAACTGGAGCCGGGTCGGTTGTGCGACGTTCGGCAGCAGCGCGGTCCCGTCGACCGTCAGCTGCTCTCCATAGATGTCGGTGATCCGTATCGCGCTGCCGCACCCGCTGCCCTCGGCGGAGAGGAAGTAGTTGTAGTCGGTACGAGGCAGTTTCTGCCAGCCCTTGGTGGTGCGTACCTCCAGCCGTGCGACCGGATTCCGGTGGTCGATCACCTGGATGCCGCACCAGTGGGGGCTGGAACCGGTCTTGTACCGGATGGAGATCGTGCTGGGAGTGTGGGGGCTCAGCAGACTCCAGGTGATCGGGATACGGCCGACCTTTGGGTCGGCCAGTTTCGCGAAGGCCTGTTCGCTGAGGTCCAGTTGTCCGGGTGCGCAGGGCAGTGGGCATTCGTTGGTGATCCGGACCGTGATCGAGGCGCCGTTCGCGGCGCGGACGCGTACGTACGCGCCGCACGCCCTGGACGACTCGTAGTCGGTGGTGTTCATCGCCGCGATCATGAGGTCGTTGCTCGGGCCGAACAGGCAGGCGCCGTTGCCGTCGCCGGCAGCGTAGGCGGTGGCGACGCCCTTGTAGGTGGTCCCGGGCTGGATGCGTCCTGCCGAAGGTGTCGTGGTGGTGCTGGTGGATGCCGCCTGAAGGGTTGCCTTCGCCGAGGGCTGTGGCGCCGCGGTGGTCGTACTGGCGGCCGCGTTCGGGGTTTCCGCGGCACGCGAGCTCTCCGTCGGCGGCGCCGGGCTCGTCGGGGCCGGGGACGTGGCTCCCACCTGGGTGGCGGCGGGGGCCGCCACGTCGGCCCCGACCTCGGCCTTGGAGCCGGGGAGCATGGCCGTCACCAGGCAGACGAGGACGCCCGCGGCGGTCAGCATCACCGCCGTTCCCGTCATCAGCCTGTGCCTACGCCTGCGCTGCCGCGCGGCCTGCCGTGCAGTCTGCATGTCCGTCCGTTCGAAGATTCGAGTCGAGGTGCACTGCTTGGTTGCCGCCGAATGCGAAAAGGTTGCCGCCCGATTTCCACCGGGAACCGGGCGCGGCACACGGTCGGCGCCACGGCTACGGCTGGGGCGGGGCGGGGGAGTGCAGGGAAATGGGCTGGGTGGCACGGATGCCGTGCGGAGAGGCTCCGAATGAGCGGCGACAGGCCTTGTTGAACGCCTGGTCGGGAATGCCGACCGACGCGGCGACGGCGGGGACGGAGAGCGCGGTGGCCTGCAGGAAATGGTGCGCCCGTTCCATTCGGGGCCCGGATGTAGCCGACGACCATCTCCCCCGTCGCGGCGAGGAAGAGGCGCGTCAGGTGGTTGTGGGAGGCACCGGATACCGCCGGGATGTCCGGTACCGTCAGAGGTTCCCCAGCCGCGCCTCGATGAGGGCGACGACGGCTGCGACCGCCGGATGAACGGCCTGTGTTCCGCTCCCTCGGAGGGGCGAGCCGGGAGACCCGCCACAGGGCGGCCCACACCTCGGCAGCGGCCCGTGCCGGGGTGTTCGGCCCGGCAGCCAGCGCCTGCTGCAGCTGGGTGGTGAGCAAGGCGAGATCGGGGCCGGCGTCCTGGACCATAGCAACGTTGCGGGGGTTCCACCTGACCCCAGGCGGAGGTGGAAGTGGAGGTGTGGGGAGCGGCCCCGGTAGCGATAGCGAACCTCGGCTCCGGGCGGCGAGGCTGACCCGGCCGGGGCGGATCGTGTACCCGTGCCGTGCACCGTCAAGTCGGCCTCGTGGTCGTACCGATGGAGCTGCCAAAGATCCGGCAGTGAAAGCACGTCCAGTCCGTCGGCTGCTGGAACATCCACAGGTGGCAGGGGCCCTGCACAGCCTCGTGGGCCCGGAGCCGTGGGTGGACCACCACTTCGGCACACTCGCGAGCCTCACGGCGGCGACGCGCGACGGCTGCACGGGGACGCCATCAACGACGTCCGGCCGGACGCCTTCGATGTGCAGTTGATGTACTTTCCGCAGGCGGGGATGCTGGAGAGGGGCGGAACGCTCACCGTGCCGGGCAGCCATTTCCGGCGGATCAACGAGTCCGACACCGGCCGCTACCAGAACCTGCGCGGCCAGGACCGACTGGTCTGCCCGGCCGGGACGGTGGTGCTTCTGCACCACACGAGTTCTTCTTCGAGCGGATCGTCGACGCGCGAGCGCAGCCGCAGGAGACGGGCTCCCGGTAGGCGAGGCACCGCTCCTCGTGCGGGCGGCGGCGCCGAGGAGAGGCGAGGTCAGGCTCCGACCCTGCGCTTGTTGTACACGTCGAAGCCGACGGCCGTCAGCAGTACCAGACCCTTGATCACTTGCTGGTAGTCGGTACCCACGCCGACCAGCGACATGCCGTTGTTCAGCACGCCCAGTACCAGACCGCCGGTGAGCGCACCGAGGACGGTCCCCACACCGCCGCTCGCGGAGGCGCCGCCGATGAACGCGGCGGCGATCGCCTCCAACTCGAAGTTGATGCCGGCCTGCGGCGTACCGGCGTTGAGCCGCGCGGCGAAGACGAGCCCGGCCAGGGCCGCGAGGACGCCCATGTTCACGAAGGCCAGGAAGACGACCCGCTTGCTCTTCACCCCGGACAGCCTCGCCGCGGCCTCGTTGCCGCCGACGGCGTAGGTGTGCCGGCCGAGGATCGAGTTGCGCATCACGTATCCGAAGCCGACCAGCAGGACGCCGAGGATCAGCAGAACGATGGGCACCCCGTGGTAGCTGGCCAGCAGCAGCGTAAAGGCCACCACGGCCGCGGTGATCGCGCCGAGCTTCACCAGGAACAGCCCGGCCGGGAGCGGTTCCAGCCCGTACGAGGCGGCCCGCCGCCGTCCGCGTACCTCCTGCAGGATCGCGACGGCCAGCACCGAGAACCCCAGCAGGAGGGTGAGGTTGTGGTAGTCGGTCTGGGGGCCGACCGCGGGGAGGAAGCCGCTGCTGATGTTCTGGAAGCCCTTGGGGAACGGCGCCACCGACTGGCCCTGCAGGAGGATCTGGGTCCCACCGCGGAACAGCAGCATGCCGGCCAGCGTGACGATGAACGAGGGGATCCCGAGATAGGCGATCCAGAACCCCTGCCAGGCTCCGGCAAGAGCCCCGATCAGCAGCGCGACCGCCAGCGCCGCGGGCCACGGCATCTTGTGCTCGACCATCATCACCGCCGCGGCCGCCCCGACGAAGGCGGCGAGCGACCCGACCGACAGGTCGATGTGCCCGGCGATGATGACGATCATCATGCCGATGGCCAGGATGAGGATGTAGCCGTTCTGCTGGATCAGGTTGGTGATGTTGAGCGGCTGGAGCAGGATGCCGTCCGTCCAGAACTGGAACAGCAGCACGATCAGCGCCAGCGCGACCAGCATCCCGTACTGGCGCAGGTTGCCGCGCAGCGCCCGGGCCAGTACGGCACCGGCCGACGTTCGTTGGCCGGTTTCCGGGGTGCTGGGCGTGGTGTCTGGGGTGGTCTGGGTCCGGGCCATGCCTCACACCTGCTTGTCGGGGTATGCCGCGCTCATGGTCATGAGCCGCATGAGGGATTCCTGGGTGGCGTCCGCGCGGGTCACCTCACCGGTGATCCGGCCTTCGGCCATGGTGTAGATCCGGTCGCACAGGCCCAGGAGTTCGGGGAGTTCGGAGGAGATGACGAGTACCGTCTTGCCTTGGGCGGCGAGTTCGGCGATGACGGTGTAGATCTCCGCCTTGGCGCCGATGTCGATGCCCCGGGTGGGTTCGTCGAGGATCAGCACCTCCGGCCCGGCGAAGATCCACTTGCTGAGGACGACCTTCTGCTGGTTGCCGCCGCTGAGCTTGCCGGTCTCCGCGAACACCGAGGGGGCCTTGATGTTCATGGTCCGCCGGAACGATTCGGCGATCCGGGCCTCCTCGTGCCGGTCGACCCAGCCCCGCCGGGCGACCTTGCCGAGGGCGCTCAGCGAGATGTTCCGGCTGATGTCGTCGCCGAGGTTGAGGCCGAGCTGCTTGCGGTCCTCGGTCACGTACGCGATGCCGTGCCCGATGGCCTCCGGCACCGTCCGGGTACGGATCTCCCGGCCGTGCAGCCGCACCCGGCCCCCGGTCCACCGTCCGTACGAGCGGCCGAAGACGCTCATGGCCAGTTCGGTGCGGCCGGCGCCCATGAGGCCGGCGACGCCGACGATCTCGCCTCGACGGACGTGCAGCGAGGCGCCGTCGACCACCTTCCGCCGGTGGTCGATCGGGTGCAGGACGCTCCAGTCCTCGATCTCGAAGGCGACCTCGCCGATCTCCGGGGCGCGCTCGGGGTAGCGGTGTTCCAGGTCGCGGCCGACCATGCCACGGATGATCCGCTCCTCGGAGATGCCGTTGGGACCGATCGCGATGGTTTCGATGGTCCGCCCGTCGCGCAGGATGGTGACGGCGTCGGCGACCCGGGCGATCTCGTTCAGCTTGTGCGAGATGAGGATGCAGGAGATGCCCTGGGCCTTGAGTTCGAGGATCAGGTCGAGCAGCTTGCGGCTGTCCTCGTCGTTCAGGGCGGCCGTCGGCTCGTCAAGGATGAGCAGCTTGACCTTTTTGGCGAGCGCCTTGGCGATCTCGACCAACTGCTGTTTGCCGACGCCGAGATCGGCGATCCTGGTGTGCGGGCTCTCGTCGAGTCCGACCTGCCGGATCAGTGCGGCGGCGTGGGTCAGCGTCCGGTGCCAGCTGATGACGCCCCGGGTGGCGTGTTCGTTGCCGAGGAAGATGTTCTCGGCGATGGACAGGTAGGGCACCAGCGCGAGTTCCTGATGGATGATCACGATGCCTCGCTGCTCGCTGGCCCGGATGTCCTTGAACCGGCAGGGGTCGCCCTCGAAATAGATCTCGCCCTGGTAGCCGCCGTGCGGGTGGACCCCGCTGAGTACCTTCATCAGTGTGGACTTGCCGGCGCCGTTCTCACCGCAGACGGCGTGCACCTCACCTGCGGCGACCGTCAGGTTGACCTCGGAGAGAGCCTTGACACCGGGAAACGTCTTGCTGATCGACCGCATCTCGAGAACGGGTCGGGCCATGGTCGTGCATCCGTATCGTCGGGGCGGTGCGGTGCCGGGCGGTCTCCCGGGCGTCGCACCGCCGGTTCGGCGTCGCCGGACCCGTCGGTCGGGCCCCGTGGGCTACTTGAGCTGGTCCGCGGTGTACTGGCCGCTGTCTACCAGGACCTTCTGGTAGTTCTCCTTGTCGACACTGACCGGCTGGAGCAGCTGCGCCGGTACGGTCTTGACGCCGTTGTCGTACTGACTGGTGTCGTTGACCTCGGGCTTGCCGCCGGTCAGCAGTGCGTCGCCCATCTGGACCGCGGCCTTGGCCAGTTGGCGGGTGTCCTTGTAGACGGTCTGGGTCTGCTCGCCCGCGATGATCGACTTCACCGAGGCCAGCTCGCCGTCCTGGCCCGTGACGACGGGCAGTGGCTGGCCGGCGCCGTAGCCGACGCCCTTGAGCGAGGAGATGATGCCGATCGAGATGCCGTCGTACGGCGAGAGCACGGCGTCGACGCGGGCGGCGGTGTACGACTTGCTCAGCAGGTTGTCCATCCGGGACTGGGCGAGACCGCCGTCCCAGCGCAGAGTGGCGATCTGGTTGAGGGAGGTCTGGCCGCTCTGCACGACCAGCTTCTTGTCGTCGATGTACGGCCCCAGGACGCTCATGGCGCCGTTGTAGAAGAACGCGGCGTTGTTGTCGTCCGGTGAGCCGGCGAACAGCTCGATGTTGAAGGGGCCCTTGCCGTCCTTGATCCCTAGTTTGTCGACGATGTAACTGCCCTGGAGGACACCGACCTTGTAGTTGTCGAAGGTCGCGTAGTAGTCGACGTTCTTCGTGCCGCGGATCAGTCGGTCGTAGGAGATGACGGGGATGTGGGCGTCGGCGGCCTTCTGCAGCACGTTGGTGAGCGAGGAGCCGTCGATGGCGGCGATCACCAGCAGCTTGGCGCCCTTGGTGATCATGTTCTCCACCTGGGAGACCTGGTTCTCCACCACGTTGTCGCCGTACTGGAGGTCGGTCTTGTAACCCTTGGCCTGGAACTCCTTGACCATGTTGTTTCCGTCGTTGATCCAGCGCTCCGACGACTTGGTCGGCATCGCGATGCCGATGAGGCCCCCTTTGGCGTCTCCGCCGGCCCCGCCGTCGCCCGCTCCGTTGGCGCTCTGGCCGCAGGCTGCCAGCGACAGCGTGAGACCCACGGCGACAAGGCCTGCTGAAAGCTTTCGCACAGTTCCTCCAGTGATGTTCCGCGACCGGCCCAGTGCGACCCGGCTGGGCGACCGGAAGCGGTCGAGCGGGGTCGGCCGGGAGTCGTTTCCTCGCGCTGTGCGAAGTCCGGGTTACAGCGGCTCCGGCCTGGCGATACCTGAGTGTTAACGCTCACATGTGTGCCGTCAAGGGTCTGTTCGGATCACCGTTCAGTCTTCAACAACGGCGCAGGCGATCAGCTGCCTGGGCGCGCACCCGGCGACCGCCTGCCGCTGGTCTACTCGAGGACCTGGCTGACGGCATGCTCACATCGCCTTCGTCAAGGGTCGGTAGCGTACCGTGGCCCGGAGTCGAGGAGGGAAGTGCGAGTGGGAAACGACAGTGCCGGGACCGAGCGGCGCCACCCTGTGATGGCGGACGTGGCGAAATTGGCCGGCGTGTCCCACCAGACGGTGTCCCGGGTGCTCAACGGCGCCCCGCATGTGCGGCCCGGCACCCGGGAGCGCGTGCTCGCCGCCATCCGGGAGCTGGACTACCGGCCCAACTCCGCTGCCCGCGCCCTGGTCACCCGCCGCTCGCAAACCCTCGGCGTCGTCAGCTTCGAATCCACCCTGTACGGTCCCGCCTCCATGCTGCACGGCATCGAGCAGGCCGCGCGGAGTGCGGGGTACTTCGTCAGCGTGACGAGTCTGCACTCCCTGGACGGCCGCTCGGTTCAGGAGGCCGTCGACCGGCTGCGCGACCAGGGCGTGGAGGGCGTGGTCGTGATCGCGCCCCAGATCTCCGCCGTCAGTGCGGTGGCCAGGCTCTCCAGCTCCGTGCCGGTCGTCGCGGTCGGACCGGGCAGCCAGTCGCGGGTTCCCATGGTCTCGGTGGACAACCGGTCCGGCGCCGAAGCGGCCACCAGGCACCTGCTCGATTTGGGCCACCGCACCGTGCACCACCTGGCCGGCCCGGCCGGCTGGCTGGAGAGCCAGGACCGCCAGGAGGGCTGGCGCGGCGCGCTGGAGGCCGCCGGAGCCCCCGTGCCGCGTGTCGAGCCCGGCGACTGGAGCGCGCGCGCCGGCTACCAGGCGGGCTTGCGGATCGCCGAACTGGACGACGTCACCGCCGTCTTCTGCGCCAACGACCACATGGCGCTCGGCCTGCTGCGCGCCCTGCACGAGGCCGGCCGCTCGATCCCGGGCGACATCGGCGTGGTCGGCTTCGACGACATTCCCGAGGCCGCCTACTTCACCCCGCCCCTGACCACCGTGCGGCAGGACTTCGGCGAGCTCGGCCGCCGGGCCCTGGAACTGCTCGTCGAGGAGCTGGAGGGCGTCGCGCACACCCGTACCCACGTGCGGATTCCGCCCGAGATGGTGCTGCGTCGCAGCGCGGGTCCCGCCACCCGCCGTTGAGCCGGCACCGTCGGACCCGAGGCTGACCACCCCGGCGGCCCATGCTCACCGCCGCGTGGGCACGCTCGACCGAGTGCTCCGCCAGTCCCTTGACAGGACAGATTGTTAACGCTAACAATCTGTCATCACGAGAGATTTCCCCTTCAACTCCGCAGGAGCCAATGCCGGTTTCCGGTCCGAAGGATGAGAAGTGACCTTGATCCCTGCCGTCCGAGGCTCGGACAGGTACGTCGTCGGAGTCGGCGTCGGCGTCGGCTTTGGCTTCGGCACCCTCTCCCGTTGTGCCGTGGTGGTCCGCGTGCCTGACGGACAGGAGCTCGCGACCGTCGTCCACGAGTACCCGCACGCCGTCATCGAGCGCGAGTTACCCGCCACCGGGCACCCACTGCGCCCGACTGGGCCCTGCGGTACTCCGAGGACTGGCGCGAGGTACTGCGCACCGTCGTTCCCGCCGCGCTCGCCGTATCCGGCGTCGACCCGCCTACGTCATCAATGCCGTCGAAGGCGACCACGCGCCCTCCTCCGACACCGCCGCACAGGCCTACGTCTACCGCCACCTGCCCGAGGCCGGGGGAGGGGTGCACACCCACTCGAATTACGTCTGCGCCTGGGCCGCGGGAACTGCGCTGGAAGCGGGCCCACCACCGACTGGCCCAGGGGATTTGAATCCTCCCCTCCCCGAAGGGAGGGGATTCCCCACCCTCCAGGGCTGATGTGGGGATTTCTAGCTCACGCTGCCTGACCAAGCGGCGCTTGGTCAGGTCTTCCACGATCAGCACTAGCCGGGTTGAGACCAGCCCGGACCAGCATCACGCGGGCGGAGTTCTTATCCCTGGGGGATAGGGCTCCGCACACGGTGCAGGCGTAGGTTCGTTCCGAGAGGGGTAGTGCGTGCTTGGTTCTCGCTCCGCACTGCGCGCAGTCCATGGTGGTGTGCGCGGGGTGTACCAGGTGCACGGCGCGGCCGTGCTTGCGGCCCATCTCGACCAGGGCCGTTTTCGTCGCGGAGATTGCCGCATCGGCCGCCTTGCGGGCCATGGTGGATTTGGCGAGGAACTTCGGTCGGAAGTCCTCTACTGCGAGGGCGTCGTGGTCGCGGACGACCGACTTGGCCCACTTGCGGGCGGTGTCCTGGCGTTGGCGTGCGACCTTCCTGTGCAGCTTCGCGACTTGCTTCTTCGCCGCCCGGTAGCCCTTCGACCCTGGCTTGCCCTTCGCCGGTTTCCGGCGGGCCATCATCCGCTGATAGCGCGCGAGGCCGGCGCCGGCCTTTTTGCCGTGCTCGGCGTGCGGGAGGTCGTGTTCGTCGCTGGTGGTGGTCGCGGTCTCCTTCACGCCCCAGTCGATCCCGATCACCGCGCCGGTTTCCGCAAGCGGCTCGACCTTGGCGGGGACGACGAACGAGCAGTACCAGTGCCCGAGACTGTCACGGTAGACACGCACGCTGGAGGGGTCGGCCGGGAGGTCCCGCGACCACACCACGGTCAGCACGATGCCGCCCGCCAGGTGCAGTTTCCCGTCCTTCAGTCGAAAGCCGCGCTTGGTGTAGTTGAGGGACGGCAGCGCTTCCCGCTTCTTCTTCCACTTCGGCATCCCGGCCCGCTGCCGCACCGGCAACCGGTCCTTGACGTCCTTCTGCGCCTTGGCGCGGGACTTCCCGAAATCCCGGATCAACTGCTGCTGCGGAACCGAGGACCCTATCCGAAGCCAGGCGTTCTTGGTGCGGGCTTCGGTCAACATCTTGTCGAGCTGCGCCGGACCACACGTGCGCTGGTCCTCGCCCTCAAACCGGTCCTTGTTCCGGACATGGGTCTGCTTCGACTTCGCGCAGCACTCGTTCCAGATCCAGCGGCACCGGTCCCACTCGCCCATCAAGGCGGCGACCGCGGTGGACGACACGCGCACGCGGAAGGTCCACCGGGCGTGCCCGGGATCCCCCGCCATCGGTGTCGTCACCATCCCAGCAACCTATCCCGGACCACTGCAACAACCGAAAGGACAGGTCAGACCAGATGCGAACCGAACTGCGGCGCTCCGCCCTCCGACCCAAGGACCCATCCCTCCCCGTCCTGAAGGCCGGGGCCTCCCGGGAGGGATCCGGTGAAGTGACGGTGACCCAGGAGGCTGCCGCAGAGCTCCCGGACGGGCGGCGTATCACCCGCTGGACGTTCGGCTCCCCGGAGGGCGTGACAGCGGAGGTGCTCAGTCTGGGAGCCCGCTTGCAGGCCCTGCACGCGCCAGACCGGGACGGGCGGTGTGCCAACGTCGTCCTGGGCTGCGAGAGCACAGCGGATCTGTTCGGGGAGGCGGCCTACTTCGGCGCGACGGTCGGCCGCTACGCCAATCGAATCGCCGGCGGAACGCTGCCCCTCAACGGCACGACGCACCGGCTGGCGACCCAGCAGGGCGGCCACACCCTGCACGGCGGACCGGACGGCTTCGCCACTCGCCTCTGGGACGGCGTGCCGGTCCGCGTGGGAAGGCGGGCCGGCGTCCGTTTCCGCATGGACAGCCCCGACGGCGACCAGGGATTCCCGGGCGCCCTCACGGCCGAGGTCACCTACCTGCTCGGCCCCGAGGGCGAACTCTCCCTCACTTACCGCGCGACCACGGATGCCCCGACGGTCGTCAACCTCACCAACCACATGTACGTCAACCTGGCCGGCGAGGGCTGTGGGACGGTGCTCGGCCACCTGCTGCGGGTCGAGGCCGCCCGTTACACCCCCGTGGACGCAGAACTGATACCGCTCGGTCCGGCCGAGTCCGTCACCGGCACGCCGTTCGACCTCCGCGAGGCCCGGACGATCGGTGCCCGCATCACCGAGGAACACCCGCAGATCCGCCGGGCCGGCGATGGCTTCGACCACAACTGGGTGCTCGACGGCGCCGGGCTCAGGCGGGCCGCTGTCCTGAGCCACCCTGCCAGCGGCCGCCGCGTCGAATGCCTGACGACGGAGCCGGGGCTCCAGATCTACACCGGAAACCACTTCGACGGCGCGCTGACCGGCCGATCCGGTCGCCCGTACTTCGCGTACGCGGGCATCGCGCTGGAGACCCAGCACTTTCCGGACTCGCCGAACCGGCCCGAGTACCCCTCCACCCACCTGTGCCCGGGGGAGGAGTACCGCTCGACGACGGTGTACCGCTTCTCGGCCGAGTAGGGAAGGCTGCCCGACCGCTGACGCCCGTCCGGGGAAGTTCCGGGTCGTCGCGGTGACGGACGCGCGCAGGTCGTGCCCCGGCGGCCGAAGTGCGGGTGGTCGTACTCGGCCCCGGTGGAAGGAGTTGCCGACCCGCGGGACGGCGCTCCCCGGCGGTGGGATGGCGGTGTAGCCGCCCCCTTGTCCGGGACCGGAGACAGCGGGGGTCGGGGAGGCGGGGTAGGAGCCTGCGCAGCCGCGTACAGCAACGCCGCCATCGCCCGCCGAGGGGCGGCACGCCCCCGGCGCCGAGGAGGGCCGCGGCGCACTGGCGGCCGCACACCACCTGCTGGTCGCCCACGGCCTCGCGATCCGGGAGCTGCGCGCCGCGGGCGCCCAGGAGGTCGGGATCACCCTCAACCTCGACCGCATCCATCTCGCCTCCGCCCTTCCCGAGGGCCGGGCCGCCCTGCGCCGTGCCAAGGTCCTCCACAACGAGGTCTGGACCGAGCCGCTCCTCGCCGGCCGCTACCCTGCGCACGAGGCCGAGACCTGGGCCGGCCTCGCCGACGGCCCGTGGCGGTTGGCGGGCGACCTGGAACTGATCGGCGCCCCACTGGACTTCCTCGGGGTCAACTTCTACCGCCCAGTGACGTTCGCCGCCGCCCACCGCGAGGCCGACCCCGAAGTGCGCACCGCCGTGGACATCGGCGTCACCGAGCTGGACCGGTACAGGGCCCGGCGGACCACCATGGGATGGCCCGTGGTCCCGGACGCGCTCACAGAATTGCTCCGCGAACTCCACGCCCGCTACCCGCGGCTTCCGCCGGTCTGGATCACCGAGAACGGCTCCGCGGAGGATGACGTGGGCGCGCGGCTACAGTCAGCGCTTCGGCCTGGTCCACGTCGACTACGACACCCTGACCCGGACGCCCAAGGACAGCTACCACTGGTACCGGGGCCTGATCACCGCGCACCGCGCGCAGGCGGAGGAACCCGGCTGACCGTCGAGTGCTGGTCGCCGGCCGAGGGCGTGAACGGGGTCCGCGTCACCCACCGCGCCGGTTTGGTGCGGCGGGGGCCGGAGTACACGCTGCCCGGGGCGCGACCGGATGTGGGGAAGGTGTACCGGGACGGCGCGGTGGTCGAGCTCAGTGCGGGTGAGCTGTCGCTGCGGGTGGACACCTCCCGGCGGTTTCCTCGTGCGGAGCCGGGCCGTGGAACGCCACGGCCCGGCTCATGGGCACACGGGCTCAGCGGGCGCCGAGGAGGTGTTCGAGGGCGAGCTGGTCCAGGCGTTCGAAGGCCATGCCGCGGCGGGCGGCGGCATCGACGTCGAAGTCGTCGAAGGCGGACCTGTCGGCCAGGAGACCGGCCAGGCCGTCCTCGGCTGTGGGAAGGGCGAGTTCGGGCAGTCGGGAGGCGGCCAGCGCGGCCTGGACCGCCGGATCGGACCGGAAGGCGCGGGAACGCTCGGCCAGAAGCAGGTAGTTGCGCATGCAGGCGGCCGCCGAGGCCCAGACTCCGGCGGAATCCTCGGTGCGCGGCGGCTTGAAGTCGAAGTGGCGGGGCCCGTCGTAGCCGGCCGACTCCAGCAGGTCGACCAGCCAGAAGGCCTGGCGCAGGTCGCCCGCTCCGAAGCGCAGGTCCTGGTCGTACTTGATGCCGGTCTGGCCGTTGAGGTCGATGTGGAACAGCTTGCCGTGCCACAGGGCCTGGGCGATGCCGTGCGGGAAGTTCAGCCCGGCCATCTGCTCGTGGCCGACCTCCGGGTTGAGGCCGACCCGCTCGGGCCGGTCCAACTCGTTGATGAACGCCAGGGCGTGGCCGATGGTGGGCAGCAGGATGTCGCCGCGCGGCTCGTTGGGCTTGGGTTCGATCGCGAAGCGCAGGTCGTAGCCCTGGCTGCCGACGTACTCGCCCAGCAGGTCGAAGGCCTCCTTCAGCCGGTCGAGGGCGGTGCGCACGTCCTTGGCCGCGCCCGACTCCGCGCCCTCGCGGCCGCCCCAGGCGACGTAGACCGAGGCGCCGAGTTCCACGGCCAGGTCGATGTTGCGGATCGTCTTGCGCAGCGCGTACCGGCGGACGTCCCGGTCGTTGGCGGTGAAGGCGCCGTCCTTGAACACCGGGTGGGTGAAGAGGTTGGTGGTGGCCATCGGCACCTTCAACCCGGCCGTGTCGAGTGCGCTGCGGAAGCGTTTGACCGCCTGCTCGCGTGCGGTGTCGCCGGCCGCGAAGGGGATCAGGTCGTCGTCGTGGAACGTGACGCCGTAGGCGCCGAGCCCGGCCAGCCGCTCCACGGTCCGGGCCGGGTCGAGGGCAGGTCGGGTGGCGTCACCGAAGGGGTCCCGGCCCTGCCAGCCGACGGTCCACAGGCCGAAGGTGAACCTGTGCGCGGGAGTGGGGACGAGCGGGTCGCTGGTCATGAGGCGCTCCGGATCCGGGCCGAGTGCTATTTGTAATGACGAAAAACAAATTAGTATGCCGAGACGCCAGAAGGAAGCCCACCGGAGGAACGCATGTCTGCTCAGCGTGTCGTGATCGGTGTCGACAGCTCGACCCAGTCCACCAAGGCCCTCGCCGTCGACCTGGAAACCGGCGCCGTTCTCGGTGAGGGCCGCGCCGCGCACGCCGTCAGCGCGGGCGCCGGACGCGAGAGCGACCCCGAAGAGTGGTGGCGGGCGCTCGGCCAGGCCATGGCGGGCACCGGCTGGGCGGATCGCGCCGCCGCCTGTTCGATCGCCGGCCAGCAGCACGGCCTGGTCACCCTCGACCCGGCCGGCCGGCCGGTGCGCCCGGCACTGCTGTGGAACGACGTCCGCTCCGCCCCGCAGGCCGCCGAACTCGCAGCCGCGTTCGGCCCGGCAGAGCTCGCCCGCCGCACCGGCAGCGTCCCGACGGCCGCGTTCACGTCCGCCAAGTGGGCCTGGCTGCACGCGAACGAGCGCGCCGCCGCCGATCGCGTCGCGGCCGTCCGGCTTCCCCACGACTTCCTGACGGAGCGGCTGACCGGCGAGGCGGTGACGGACCGCGGTGACGCGTCGGGAACCGGCTGGTGGGGCCCGGACGGCTACGACCAGGACGTCCTCGGCCGGATCGGCCTCGGCCCCGGGCTGCTGCCACAGGTCCTCCCGCCAGGCGCCCGGGCGGGCGCCGACCGGGCCGGGATGCCACTGCGCGAGGGCGCGCTGGTGGCCACCGGGACCGGTGACAACATGGCCGCCGCCCTCGGGCTGGGCCTGACCCCCGGACGGCCGGTGCTGAGCCTCGGTACCTCCGGCACCGTCTACGCCGTCGGCCGGACCCGGCCCGCCGACCCGAGCGGAACCGTCGCCGGCTTCGCCGATGCCCTCGGCGGCTGGCTGCCGCTGGCCTGCACGCTCAACTGCACCCTCGCCGTCGACCGCTTCGCCGCCCTCGTCGGCCGCGACCGCGAGGACGTCGAAGGAGGCGGCACGGTGGTGGTGCTTCCCTACCTGGACGGCGAGCGCACCCCGGACCTCCCGGGCGCTTCCGGCCTCGTCCACGGCCTGCGCCACGACACCACGCCGGGCCAGCTGCTCCAGGCTGCCTACGACGGCGCCGCCCAAGCCCTGCTCGCGGCCCTGGACGACGTGCTGCGCGCCGGAGGCGAGAACCCCGCCCCCGACGAACCCTTGCTGCTGATCGGCGGCGGAGCCCGCGGCAGGGCCTGGCAGCAGACCGTCCTGCGGCTGTCCGGCCGAGCGGTCCAGGTGCCCGATGCCCGGGAACTGGTCGCGCTCGGGGCCGCCGCCCAGGCCGCCGCACTGCTCTCGGGCGAGTCTGCCGACGCCGTCGCCCGGCGCTGGGGGACCGCCGGGGGCCGGGTGCTGGAACCCGTGACCCGTGACGACGACACGCTCGAACGGATCACCAGTACTCTGCGGCGGGCGCGGGCCTTGCAGGAGGTTTCGCCGGAAGAACGATAGGAGGGTCGGGTCAATGACGGTGATCGGCAGGGCGGGCGGGGGCGCGGAGGCCGCGCCCGCCTCGCAGCAGGGGATGCGTCGGCAGAACCTCGCGGCGGTGATCGGCGCGGTCGCCGCGCACGGCCCGCTCTCCCGGGCGGACGTCGCCGGGCGCACGGGCCTGACCAGGCCGGCCGTCTCCTCCATGGCCGACGAGCTCATCGGTCGAGGAGCGCTGACCGAGACGGAGACCGCGCCCAGCGGACGGGTCGGCCGCCCCGGACGGGCGCTGGCCCTGAACGATCGGGGTCCCGCGGGCCTCGGCCTGGAGATCGGCGTCACCCATCTCGCCGCGTGCGTCGTGGACCTGCGCGGTGAACCCCGGGTCTGGCGTCGGGTGGAGCGGGCCAACGCGGGCCGGCCGGCCGGAGAGGTGCTGGCGGAGGCCGCCGCGCTGGGCGCCGAGGCGGAGTCCGAGGCCGCGGCCCTCGGCCTGCGCGTCGAGGGCCGCGTCCTGGC
The DNA here is from genome assembly GCF_042731135.1 of Streptomyces sp. NPDC059874. Lineage (NCBI taxonomy): Bacteria > Bacillati > Actinomycetota > Actinomycetes > Kitasatosporales > Streptomycetaceae > Streptomyces > Streptomyces sp. NPDC059874. Next base: position 157,603 of record NZ_JBHWJY010000003.1, on the reverse strand, counting down.
CGTACCGGGGGTGGTGCCGAACGCGCCGAGCGGGCTGGTCGCGAACGCGCCGAACCTCGGCTGGCAGGCGGTCCGCCCCGCCGACCACTGGCCCGACCGCGGCACCGTGCCCGAGCCGGAGAACGAGGCCAACCTCGGGGCGCTGGCCGAGCAGTGGCACCGGGGAAACCCCGCCGAGACCTTCGTACACGTCTCCGCCGAGGCCGGAATCGGTGCCGCACTGGTCGTCGGCGGGCAGCTGTTCCGGGGCGCCCGCGGCTTCGCGGGCGAGCTCGGCCACCTGCCCGTCCACCCGGAGGGCACCCGCTGCGCCTGCGGGGCACGCGGCTGTCTGGAGGAGTACGCGGGCGAAGCGGCAGTGCTGCGCGAGGCCGGGCTCGCGCACGTCGGCGACCCTGTGGCCCTGCTGGCCGAGCGGGCAGGCGCCGGGGACGCGGCGACCCTGCGCGCCCTGGACCGTGCAGGACGGGCCCTGGGCCTCGCCCTCACCTCGGCGGTGAACCTGATCGACCCGGACGCCCTCGTTCTGGGCGGCGCCTACGCCGAACTCGCCGACTGGCTCCTCCCGTCCATCCGCGCCGAACTCGCCGCCCGGATCACCGTCCGGCCCTGGACCCCGGAGGCGGTACGCCCCTCCGCCCTGGGCCGGCGCGGACCGGTGCTGGGCGCGGCATGGTCGACCGTCCGACAGATCATCGCCGATCCCACCCGCCTGACGATCTAGGGCCGCGACCGCGCGGGTCCGCCGGGCGGGTGGCCGCCCGGTGATCGACCTTCACACCGACCACGCCGTCCAGGGCCTCGGCACCGCCCCTGTGGGACCCGGTGTCCTGCCCAGTACCGGCTCGAACTCGCGTCGGCAGACTTCGTGTTCATCCTGATTCCCCTGCAGCAGAGCTGAGACCGCCGAGCGGCTCGCCGCACGAGAGTTCCCGGTGCGGCAGGCCGCTCCGGACACACTGGTTCACAGTCCCAGTGCCAACCGGTAGTACGCCTGGTTCCAGCGGAGATCGCGCCGGAACTGCTTCGGGGTGGTGGTCTCGTCGATGAGGGCGAGTTCCAGGCGGAGCATCTCCGCCAGGTCGTCGAGGTGGTCGGAGGTGAGGGCGGTGCTGAGGACGGTGTGGTGCGGTCCTCCGGCGGTCAGCCAGGATTCGGTGGAGGTCCGCAGGTCGGGGCGGGGCCGCCAGACCGCGCGGGCAACGGGCAGGGCGGGCAGCGGGTGAGGGGGTGCCACCACGTCGATGTCGTTGGCGATCAGGCGGAACCGGTCGCCGAGGTCGGCGAGGCCGACCACCACGGCCGGGCCGGGGGCGGCGTCGAACACCAGGCGCACCGGGTCCTCCCGCCCGCCGATGCCGAGGGGGTGGATCTCGCAGCTGGGCCTGGCGGCCGCGATGGTGGGGCAGACTTCCAGCATGTGTGCGCCGAGGATGAGCTGGTTGCCCGCTGTCAGGTCGTAGGTGTAGTCCTCCATGAAGGAGGTGCCGCCCGGGAGGCCGGTGGCGGCGACCTTGAGGGCGCGCAGCAGGACGGCGGTCTTCCAGTCGCCCTCTCCTCCGAAGCCGTACCCCTGGGCCATGAGCCGCTGCACCGCGAGGCCGGGCAGCTGGCGCAGCCCGCCCAGGTCCTCGAAGTTGGTGGTGAAGGCCCCGAAGCCGCCCGTTTCCAGGAAGATGCGCAGGCCGGCTTCGATGCGGGCCGCGTAGCGCAGGGAGTCGTGCCGGTCGCCTCCGGGCCGCAGTTCCGGCGCCAGGTGGTACAGGTCCTCGTACTCCTTGACGAGGGAAGTCACCTCGGTCCCGTCCGCGCTGTCGACGACCTCCACCAAGTCGTTGACGCCGTAGGTGTTGACGGAGACGCCGAAGCGCAGCTGGGCCTCGACCTTGTCGCCCTCGGTGACGGCGACGTCGCGCATGTTGTCGCCGAAGCGGGCGATCTTGAGGGTGGCCAGTTCGGATCGTGCGGCGGCCGCCCGCGCCCAGACCGCGATGCGTTCGGTGGTCACCGGGTCGGTGACGTGGCCGGCCACGGTCTTGCGGGGTACGCCGACACGGGCCTGGATGTGCCCGAACTCGCGGTCTCCGTGAGCGGCTTGATTGAGGTTCATGAAGTCCATGTCGATGGTGTCCCAGGGGAGGGCCACGTTCGACTGGGTGTGGAGATGCAGCAACGGCTTGCGCAGCGCGTCCAGTCCCGCGATCCACATCTTGGCCGGTGAGAAGGTGTGCATCCAGGCGATGATCCCGATGCACCGGTCGTCGGCATTGGCGTCGAGGCACACCCGGCGGATGGTGTCGGCGTCGGTCAGTACCGGCTTCCACCCCACGCGCGCGGGAATGCCGGAGGCGTCGGCCAGCGCGGTGGCGATCTGCCGCGACTGGTCGGCGACCTGCTTCAGCGTCTCCTCTCCGTACAGGCCTTGGCTGCCGGTGAGGAACCAGATTTCCTGGGCGGGGGATGCTTGGCTGGGCACATGGACTCCTGAAGGTGACGTCCCGCAACGGTGGTGAGGGCGGCGGGCGGGTGGGGAAGCGGGAACGAACAGCGGGGCGGGGTCAGCCCGCGGTGCGGGCCGTGTCGCGCATGTTCCTCAGGCGGTGTAGCAAGCCGCCGGCGGCGAAGTGGTCGTGCAGGAGCCGGTACTCGGCGAAGAGGGCGTCGTAGGCGTCGGCCCGGGAGGCGTCGGGCGTGTAGACGGCAGGCCGTCGGCGGCCCATGGCGGCGGTGGCCGTTCGCACGTCGGTGTGCGCGCCGGCGGCCACGGCGGCGTGGATGGCCGACCCGAGAGCGGGGCCCTGGTCGGACGCGGCGAGGGAGACGGGGCGGCGCAGCACGTCGGAGTAGATCTGCATCAGCAGTTCGTTCTTGGCCAGCCCGCCGGCGACGATGAACTCGTGCACCAGTACGCCGCCCGTCTCCAGGGCCTCCACGATGACGCGGGTGCCGAACGCGGTGGCTTCGAGCAGCGCGCGGTAGACGTCCTCGGGGCGGGTCGCGAGGGTGAGACCCACCATGACTCCGGAGAGGTGGTGGTCGACGAGGACCGAACGGTTGCCGTTCAGCCAGTCGAGGGCGACCAGTCCGTGGCCGCCGACCGGCTGTCGGGCGGCCTTCCGGGTCAGCAGGGTGTGCAGGTCCTCGCCGCGTTCGGCGGCCTCGGCGAGGTAGTCCGGCGGGACGCCTTGGTCCAGTACCCAGGCGAAGATGTCGCCGACCGCGCTCTGGCCGGCCTCGTAGCCGTAGGTTCCCTCGACGATCCCACCGCCCACGACACCGCAGATGCCGGGGACGTCGGCGAGGACGGGAGCGTTCACGACGTGGCAGGTGGAGGTGCCCATGATGGCGAGCAGTTGACCGTCCTCGACGGCCTGGGCCGCCGCTGCGGTGACGTGGGCGTCGACGTTGCCCGCGGCCACGGCGATGCCGGGACGCAGCCCTGTCCAGGCTGCTGCCTTGGTGCTGAGCGAGCCCACGCGTGAGCCCAGCGCAGAGAGGGGAAACGCGAGGCGGGTGCGTGCGAAGTCGGCGAACCGGGGGTTCAGCGCGGCCAGGTACTCCTCGCTCGGATAGGCGCCGTCCTGGTGGATGCCCTTGTATCCGGCCGTGCAGGCGTTGCGGGACTCGGCTCCGGTGAGCTGCCACACGATCCAGTCGGCGGCCTCGATCCACCGCGCGCAGGTTTCGTAGACGAGCGGATCCTCCTCCAACACCTGGAGGGCCTTCGCGAACTGCCACTCGGAGGAGATCCGGCCGCCGTAGCGGGCGATCCACTTCTCCCCGCGGGCGTGGGCGAGTTCGTTGATGCGGTCGGCATGCGACTGGGCCGCGTGGTGCTTCCACAGCTTGGGCCACGCGTGCGGCCGTCCGGCGAGCTCCGTCTCGGCGAGGGGAGTCCCGTCGGCCAGCGTGGGCAGGACGGTGCACGCGGTGAAGTCGGTGGCGATGCCGATCACCGCAGCAGGATCGACCCCGGCCGCCGCCACGGCCTCCGGGACGGCGCGACGCAGTACGTCCCGCCAGTCCTGGGGGTGTTGCAGGGCCCAGTCCGGAGGCAGTTGCGCACCGCCGTGCGGCAGGTGCCGGTCGATGACGCCGTGCCGGTAGGCGTGGACCGCCGCGGCCAGTTCCTGACCGTCGCGAACCCGCACCACCACGGCGCGGCCCGACAGTGTGCCGAAGTCGACGCCGACCGTGTACTGCTCCGATTCCTCGGAATACGGGGTGGGCGCGAGGGGATGGGGTGACGTCAACAGAGTGCCTTTCGAAGGAGCCGTGGGGCAGCAGGCGGCCCGGCAGGCGACCCGGCAGGCGGAGTTGCCGCCCGCAAACCTGACGGTCGGCCGGGTGGTCCCCTCGTAGTGTGAGCGCTAACAATGTCGATAGGCAAGAGGTCTGTGCAGGTGCATGGAGTGGATCTGCCTTCGACGCGGCGCGGGTTGGGGCTTTGGCCCAGGGGTGGGATGAGGGTCGATGGCGTCGCGAAGAGATGATCCCGCCTCGTTGCCGCACCCGACGCGGTAACGGACAGGTAACGCGTGCAAGGGGGTTGAGAACGCGGCTTGTTAGCGCTCACAATGCGACAGCGCCCCCCACCTCAGGGGGATCCGTCTCCTGCCGGCCCCGCCCCGCCCGGCCCCGACCGCCCCGGCCGTCGTGCAGCGCGGCACCCCCGGGACTCCTCCTGGGCAAAGCCCGGCCCCGGCCGAGCGGCGCCTCTTCCGTACACCCTGAAAGGACACTCGACATGGCCCGCAGAACAGCTCTCGTCCTCACCGCCGCCCTTCTCGCCTCCTCGGCGTTGACCGCCTGCTCGACCAAGAACCCCGCCCCCGGCCCCTCCTCGGCAGAAAAGGGAGGCTCCGGCGGCACGATCACCCTCGGCTTCGCCCAGGTCGGCGCCGAGAGCGGTTGGCGTACCGCCAACACCAAGTCCGTCCAGGAGGCGGCGAAGAAGGCCGGGATCGCCCTCAAGTTCTCCGACGGGCAGCAGAAGCAGGAGAACCAGATCAAGGCGATCCGCACCTTCATTCAGCAGCAGGTCGACGTCATCGCCTTCTCGCCGGTCGTGGAGTCCGGTTGGGACACAGTGCTGAAGGAGGCCAAGGACGCGGGCATCCCGGTCATTCTCACCGACCGGGCCGTGGACACCAAGGACACCTCCCTCTACAAGACGTTCCTGGGCTCCGACTTCGTCAAGGAGGGCAAGTCCGCGGGCGAGTGGCTGACCGGTGCGTACGCGAACGAGCAGGGTCCGGTCAACATCGTCGAGCTCCAGGGCACCACAGGCTCCGCACCCGCCAACGACCGCAAGGCGGGCTTCGCCGACGTCATCCGCGCCGACGACAAGTTCAAGATCGTTGCCTCGCAGTCGGGCGACTTCACCCGCGCCAAGGGCAAGGAGGTCATGCAGGCGTTCCTGAAGTCCCAGAAGGACATCGACGTCCTCTACGCCCACAACGACGACATGGCCCTCGGCGCCATCCAGGCCATCGAGGAGTCCGGCAAGAAGCCCGGAACGGACATCAAGGTGATCTCGGTGGACGGGATCAAGGACGCCTTCGTCGCGATGACCGAGGGCAAGATCAACGTCGTGGTGGAGTGCAACCCGATGCTCGGCGACCAACTGATGGAGCTGACCAAGAAGGTCGCGGCCGGGGAGAGCGTCCCGACTCGTGTCGAGACCGTGGAGGGTGTCTTCCCGCAGGACAAGGCCGCGGCCGCCCTTCCGTCCCGGAACTACTGAAACCGCACGTTCCGGTTCCGGAGGAGGCCAAGCGGCCTCGGGGAGGTGGGGAACGTCCCCGCGCCGCCCGGAGCCCTTTCCACCACCCCACCCACGAGAGGAGGGCGGATGGCATCCCCGTCCACCCCGCGGCCCGCGGACGCCGGCGGCCCGCGGCCGGTCCTGGAAGCCCAGGACGTCCGCAAGCAGTTCCCGGGCGTGCTCGCCCTCGACGGAGTCGCCCTGCGGCTCTTCCCCGGTGAGGTGCACGCCCTGATGGGCGAGAACGGCGCCGGGAAGTCCACCTTGATCAAGGTGCTCACCGGTGTCCACCCCGCCGACGGCGGCACCATCCTCGTTGACGGCCGGCCCCACGCGTTCGCGGACCCCCTCCAGGCGCAGCAGGCCGGAATCAGCACCGTCTACCAGGAGGTCAACCTCTGCCCGAACATCTCGGTCGCCGAGAACATCCTCATCGGGCGCGAACCGCGCCGGCTCGGCCTCATCCACCGGTCCGCGATGCGGCAGCGGGCGGCAGAGCTGCTGACGGAACTGGACCTCGACCTCGACGTCACCAGTCTGCTCGGTTCGCACTCCCTGGCGGTGCAGCAGCTGGTCGCCATCGTCCGGGCGGTGGACGTCTCGGCGAAGGTGCTCGTGCTGGACGAACCCAGCTCCAGCCTGGATCGCGAGGAGGTCGCCCAGCTCTTCACCCTGGTGCGGCGCCTGCGGGACCGCGGTGCGGCCATCCTGTTCGTCACGCACTTCCTCGACCAGGTATTCGATCTCTGCGACCGCGTCACCATCCTGCGCAACGGCCACCTGGAAGGCGAGTACCCCATCGGCGAACTCACTCCGGTGACGCTGGTACAGCGCATGATCGGCGGAGAACTGGCCACTCTCGACCAGCTGTCCGACCGTGCCCACGAGGAAGCGGCCGAACGGGACACCAGCGAGCCGTTCCTCCAGGCACGACAACTGACCCGCACGGGCTCGATCGAACCGTACGACCTCGACATCCATGCCGGCGAGGTCATCGGACTGGCCGGCCTCCTGGGCTCCGGCCGCACGGAGGCGGCGCGCCTCCTGTTCGGCGCGGACAGCGCGGACGGCGGAGAAGTGAGCATCGAGGGCAAGAAGGTACTCCTGCGCACCCCCCGCCACGCCATCGCCCGAGGCATCGCTTTCTGCTCCGAGAACCGCAAGTCCGAGGGACTGGTGGGCGAGCTCACGGTCCGCGAGAACATCATCCTCGCTCTGCAGGCCGCCCGCGGCTGGACCAGGCCGCTGGCCCGTACGAAACAGGACGAACTGGCACGGCACTGGATCCAGGCCCTGGACATCCGCCCCGCCGACCCCGAAGCGCAGGTACGCCACCTCAGCGGAGGCAACCAGCAGAAAGTCCTCCTCGCCCGTTGGCTGCTGACCGCACCCCGGCTCCTGATCCTCGACGAGCCCACCCGGGGCATCGACATCGGGGCCAAGGCGGAGATCCAGAAACTCGTCGCCCGCCTGGCGAGCGAAGGCACCGCGGTGCTGTTCATCTCGGCGGAACTCGAAGAGGTCCTGCGCCTGAGCCACCACATCGCCGTGCTCCGCGACCACCGCATGGTGGCCACCCTCACGAACGACGACAGCGTCACGCCCGAACGCATCCTCACGACCATCGCCACCGGAGCGGACTCATGACCCCCCAGCCTGCCAAGTCCAAGGCGGCCGGCGGAATCGGGAGACGACTGGCCGGCCACCGCCTGCTGTGGCCAACGCTCATCCTGTTCGCCCTGCTCCTCGGCAACCTCGCGTTCCACCACGACTTCTTCTCCGTCCGCGTACGCGACGGCCACCTCTACGGCAGCCTCATCGACATCCTCCAGTTCGGCGCGCCCCTCACCCTGGTGGCGCTCGGCATGACCCTCGTCATCGCCACCCGCGGCATCGACCTCTCGGTGGGTTCCACCGTCGCCATCGCCGGTGCCCTCGCCTGTGGGCACATCTCCACCGCCGCACATCCCGGCAGCGTCGCCACCATGCTCACGGCCGTCGCCCTCGCGCTCGGCGTCGCCCTCGTGCTGGGCCTCGCCAACGGCTTCCTGGTGTCCGGGCTGGGGGTGCAGCCCATCGTGGCCACCTTGATCCTCATGGTCGCGGGCCGCGGCGTCGCCCAGCTGATCACCGACGGCCAGATCATCACGGTGACCAGCGCCCCCTACAAGATGATCGGAGGCGGCTACTGGCTGACCTTCCCGTTCGCCGTCCTCTTGGCAGCCGCCCTCGTCGCGTTCACCGCCTTCTTCACCCGTCGCAGCGCACTCGGCATGCTGATCGAGTCCGTGGGCGGCAACCCCGCCGCCAGCCGCCTGGTCGGCATCCGCGCCGGCGGTCTGCTCGCCCTGGTCTATGTCTTCAGCGCGCTGTGCGCCGCCGTCGCCGGGCTGATGATCAGTTCCAACGTCTCCAGCGCCGACGGCAACAACGCCGGCCTGTGGATCGAACTCGACGCGATCCTCGCCGTCGTCGTCGGCGGCACCGCCCTGACCGGAGGACGCTTCTCCCTCGGCGGCACCGTCCTCGGCGCCCTGATCATCCAGACCCTCGCCACCACCGTCTACACCCTTGGCGTCCCACCCGAGACCACCCTCGTCTTCAAGGCCTTCGTCGTCATCGTCGTCTGCCTCGTGCAGTCCCCGGTCTTCCGGGCCAAGATCCTGCGCCGCCGCAGGACAACCACTCCCCGATCCCACACCGCAGCGGGCGCCACCCCGCAGCAGCAGGAGGTACGCGCATGAGTACCGGCATCGCGAGCGCCGCCGCTGGGCTCACCCGCCCCTTCGCGACCCTGTCCCCGCGCGCCCGCACGCGTATCCCGCTGATCGTCACGGCCGTCCTGCTGGTCGTCATGTTCAGCATCGGATCGGTGCGCTACGAGGGCTTCCTCTCCGCGCAAGTCGTGCTGAACCTGCTGATCGACAACGGATTCCTCCTGGTTGTCGCGGTCGGGGCGACCTTCGTCATCCTCACCGGAGGCATCGATCTGTCCGTCGGATCCATGGTGGCCCTGTCGACCACGCTCACCGCCTGGCTGGTCGAGTCGCACGGCTGGCCCCTGGCCACCGTCATTCCACTGGTCCTGCTGGTCGGCGCCGCGAGCGGGACGCTCATGGGCTGGATCATCCACACCTTCGAGATCCAGCCGTTCATCGTCACCCTGGCCGGCATGTTCCTCGCCCGCGGGCTCTGCTACACGATCAGCACCGAATCCATCACGATCAGCGACCCCACCACGGCGGGAATCGCACAGACCCGGCTGTACGGCCCGGGGGGACTGTTCGTCTCGATCCCGGTGGTCATCGCCCTGGCCGTGCTGGTGGTCGCCTTCGTCGTAATGCACCACACGCGCTTCGGCCGCAACGTGTACGCGCTGGGCGGCAATGAGCCTTCCGCACGCCTGATGGGCCTTCCGGTGGGCTCCACCAAGATCGCCGTATACGCCGTCAGCGGCCTGTGCTCCGCACTCGGCGGCCTGCTGCTGACCTTCTACATGCTCTCCGGCTACGCCCTCCACGCCATGGGCATGGAACTCGACGCGATCGCCGCCACCGTGATCGGCGGCACGCTGCTGACCGGAGGCTCCGGCTTCGTCCTGGGCTCCGCTCTCGGCGTGCTCGTCCTCGGCATGATCCAGACGGTCGTCAACTTCCAGGGCACGCTCAGCTCCTGGTGGACCCGGATCGTCATCGGCTCCCTGCTGCTGGTGTTCATCGTGCTACAACGCCTGATGAGTGGACGCCGCACCGCCGTCGACTGACTTCGGCTTCCGGGTACGGGTCCACGCGCGGCGCCCGCCTCCATTCGCTGATCCTGCCGGACCGCCGGGCCACACGGCCGATGTGGCGCTCACGGCCCGCGACCCCGCCTGCGAGGGCTCCGCTCGCTGCTTCGGTGCGACGGTGGGCCGTTACGCCAACCGCATCGCTCCACGGCTTCACCACGGTCACCACCTGAGAGGGGCGGGCCGGTGCTGTCCGCCGCGCCGGGCAGGGGGGATCATTCGCCGGGTGGAGCGATCCTGCGGGCCGTACTGGCGCGCACGATGAGCTCGGGCGCCACCACCAGGTGCGTCGACTCGTCGGTCCGGCCTTCGATGTGATCCAGGAGCAAGCCGATGCTGTCGCGGCCGAGCGAGGCGAAGTCCTGACGGATCGTCGTCAGCGGGGGTGGGAAGAACTCCGCCTCGGGGATGTCGTCGAAGCCGGCCACCGCTACGTCCTCCGGCGTGCGCAGCCCCGCTTCCCGCAAGGCTCTGAGGACACCGAGGGCCATCTGATCGTTGGCGACGAACACCGCGGTGAGGCCCGCTCCCTGCCCTCGTGACGCCCGTACCCGACCGGCGAGCCGCTGGCCGGCCTGGTATCCCGACAGCGGACTCCAGTCGCCGCGGAGCAGGGGCGGCACCTCGGCGCCGGCCTCTCGTAGCGCTTCCTCCCACCCCTGCGTGCGGGCCTCGCTCTCGAGCCAGTCGGGAGGGCCCGCGACATGCCACACGGTGGCGTGGCCCGAGGCGAGGAGATGTTCCGTGATCAGGCGAGCGCCGAGGTTCTGGTCCAGCGACACCCCCGGCAGGTCCAGGGTGTGGCCGCCTTCCACGGTGACCACCGGGCACGGTGCCTCCAACGCCGCCAGGGCCCTCACCGCGGCGCGCTGGGGAGTGACGGCGACGATCCCCTCCACGCCCCACCCGGCGAGGTGCTGCATGGCCTCGGCGAGGGCCGTCTGCGTCGCCGTCCGAAGCGTGACGGCGGACGTCAGATAGCCTCGGTCCCGAGCCGCCTCCTGAACTCCCGCCACGGTGCTGGCGGGCCCGTGCAGAGTGGTGTTCACCGCGATGACGCCCAGGGTGTGGGTCCGGCGAGTGGCCAGAGCCCGGGCCGCCGAGTTGCGGCGGTACCCCAGCTGCTCGATGACCTGCGTCACCGCGGCCCGGGTCTTGGCGCTGACGTTCGGGTGGTCGCTGAGCACCCGTGAAACGGTCTGATGGGACACGCCGGCGACGCGCGCGACGTCCGTCATCGTGGGCGCGCGCGAGACGTCTGGGAGCTGGGTCAACTCTCTTCCTTTCCTCATCGAGCGGCCTTCCCTCAAGGTATCGAACCCGCCGCGGCCCGCACACGTCTCGGACCGACCGGGAGATTGTCGACTAGCCGCTATCGATGTTGGCGCTCACATTATGCAGCGTTGACCGCGGGGTGTGGGGAGGAATCCTCCCGTACCTCTTGAGATTCTCGCTTGTTAGCGTTCACAATTTGCTGGGGGTTGCCGTGGTAGCGCAACCGCGATGCCTGGTGCGGCCCCCCGATCAGTCCAGCCCACTCATGCGTGACTGCGGGGCCTGCCGGACGCCGGTCCCGGGAAACCGCCGCCCATGTCGAAGAGACGGTGAGAGTGTAGTGAGCGAGACCAGCCTCAAGGACCTCCGTCGCGAAGTGCTCGCGGCCAACCTGCGCATCCCGGAGGCCGGCCTGGCCACCCTCACCTGGGGAAACGTCAGCGGAGTGGATCGAGACGCCGGCGTCTTCGTCATCAAGCCGTCCGGGGTCTCCTACGCCGACCTCACCGAAGAGGACCTGGTCGTGGTGGCCCTGGAGGACGGGCGGGTCGTCGACGGGCACCTCAGGCCGTCCACCGACACCGAAACCCATCGGTGCCTCTACCGGGCGTTCCCCTCCATCGGTGGTGTCACCCACACGCACTCGGCGCACGCCGTCGCCTTCGCCCAGGCGCGCCGCCCGATCCCCGTGCTCGGTACGACACACGCCGACACCTTCAACGGGCCCGTCCCCGTGACGGCAGACCTCACCGCCGAGCAGTGCGCGCGGGACTACGAGTACAACACCGGACAGGTGATCGTCGCCCGGCTGGACGGCGACCCCCGTCGGGCCGACGAGGTCCCCGGAGCGCTCGTCTCACGACACGGCCCCTTCACCTGGGGCGCCACCGCGAGGGCTGCGCTGGAGAACGCCATCGTCTGCGAGGCCGTGGCGGAGATGGCGCTGCACACGCTGGCGCTCGGGTCCCGCCTCGGGGACACCTCCGAGCCGCCGAGGCATCTGCTGGAGCGGCACTTCACCCGCAAGCACGGACCGGACGCCTATTACGGCAACGTCCCTCACGCCCCGGGCATCTGAGGCCGCGCACCGCCGGACGACACATGAGTCGTGCCGTCGGAGGTCGCTCGGGTCCGGCCGTGGAGCGCGCGTCGCGCTGTGGCGCCTCGAAGCCAAGCGCCTTGACGGGCTGTCCGGTGCCGGCTGTCATGGGGAGCGGTCCCGCCCCTGTCCCGCCCACCAAGGAAGGTCACCGCCCGGGACACCGGGTGGAACGGCACGCCGGCGCCCGGCGCCGGGCGGCAGCGCGAGCTTCGGCTTCCAGGCGACGTACTCGGGTACCAACGCGACCCCGACGCGCCACACGCCGGGCGGTGCGCTCTGCTCCTGAACGACCCTCACGCCCTGCCGGCCGCCGACCAGGTGCGGCTGGCAGAGCGCGTTCTGGACCACCGACGTGCGTCGGAGCCGGCACTCAGGCAGGCCGCGGTGCCGTTCGATCGTTGCAGTTGGCCGTAGCTCGAACCGCCACCACGGCGTCTTCAGTCGTTCAGGTGCGGGTCCAGCGCTGGTTGCCGGCGTTCGAGCAGGAGTAGAGCTGGATCAGGGTGCCGTTGGCGGTGCCGTTGCCGGTGGCGTCAAGGCAGAGGCCGGACTGGACCCTGACGATGGATCCGTCGGAGTTGAGGCGCCATTTCTGGTTGTCGCCGCCCCAGCAGCTGTAGATCTGGACTTTGACGCCGTTGCCGGTGCCGGCAGCGTCCAGGCACTTGTTGCCGTAGACCTTGAGCTCACCGTTCGCCGTGTACGACCACTGCTGGTTGGTGCGGTTGTTGCAGTCCCACAGGTTGACCTGGGTGCCGTCGGTGGTACTGGCGCCGGGCACGTCCAGGCAGCGGCCTGAACCGACGCCCTTGATCTGTCCGGAACCGGGCGAGGGGGTCGGAGCGGGCGTCGAGGAGCCGGCGTTGAGCGCGTTGAGCACGGAGGTGTAGGCGGGCTTCTTGTTGCCGTTGCCGTCGAACAGCAGCGGCGATTGCTCCGATCGCCAGGAGTCGGTGTCGCGCACACCCCAGACGGTGATGCCGAGGCAGCGCGGGACGGCCAGGCAGTCGTTGGTCACGTTGGCGTAGGTCGTGGCCGAGGCGCCCTGGATGTCGAGTTCGGTGACGGCCACATCGACGCCGAGGGCGGCGAAGCTCCGCAGGGTGGTGCGGAAGTTGCTGTTGTAGGGGCTGTCGTTGTTGAAGTGGGACTGGAAGCCGACGCAGTCGATCGGCACGCCGCGCTGCTTGAAGTCTCGGACCATGGCGTACACTGCCTGGGTTTTGGCCCAGGTCCAGTTCTCGACGTTGTAGTCGTTGTAGCAGAGCTTGGCGGCCGGGTCGGCGGCGCGCGCGGTGCGGAAGGCGACCTCGATCCAGTCGTTGCCGGTGCGCTGGAGGTTGGAGTCGCGCCGGGCTCCCGAACTGCCGTCGGCGAAGGCCTCGTTCACCACGTCCCACTGGACGATCCTGCCCTTGTAGTGGGCCATCACGCCGGTGATGTGGTTGTTCATCGCCTGGCGCAGCGTGCTGCCGCTGAGGTTCTGCATCCAGCCCGGCTGCTGGGAGTGCCAGGCGAGGGTGTGGCCGCGTACCTGCTTGCCGTTCTGCACCGCCCAGTTGTAGACGCGGTCACCTGCGGCGAAGTTGAACTGGCCCTGTTGCGGCTCGGTGGCATCGATCTTCATCTCGTTCTCGGGCGTCACCGAGTTGAACTCGCGGCCCGCGATCGTCGTATACGTCGAGTCGCCCAGCCTGCCCGATGCGATGGCGGTTCCGAAGTACCGGCCGCTCTGCGCCGCCGCGCCACCGAGCGTGCTCTCGGCGGCGTGTGAGGTCAACGGCGCCACCAGCGCGGCGGCCGAACCGAGAACGGCAACGACCAGGGCCGCATATAAACCACCGATCCTCCGGCGGACGGTGGTGGGGGGAATGGAATTCGAGCCCATGAAAGAGCCTCCAGGACAGAAAAGACGGAAGGACTGGAGCGCGGCAGGTGAATCCGCGTGAACGACGCCCGCGTCCGGCAAAAGGACGCTCACCGCCGGGACGGAAAAATTGAGGGCCGGTCCCCTGGCGCCCGGACACGGAAAGGCGGACCACCTCGAGCCTCAGTCTGGAAACCCTGCTGAAACAAGTCAAGAGTTTCGAAAGGATTTCGAGAATGCGTGCCTCTCGGCAGCCCAATTTCGGCTTTTCTGTCAGTCATCGCCATCGAAAGTATTTCGATGGCGATGACTCATTGATCATCCGCGAGACTTCGTAGTGGGCGACGCCGCCACTGGCGTGAAGATGGACCCGGTCAGCGCGGGACCCTGTTGAACTCCAGTGCGGGATCGGCGTTCCGGACGAGGGACGTGGCCTGTTCCGGCCACCACACCCCGGCCGCGGGATCGACGATGCCGTACTCCGGATCGATGGTGCCGCCCGGGATGCTGCGGTTGCACTGGCCGTCGGACTGGCCGACGGTCTTGATCCAGAGATAGGCGTCGACGAGCGCGATACGGGTGTTCGCGGTCGGCCGGGCGCCGATGCCGCGACCGGGAGCGTTGCACCAGGTCTGCGGGTCGCCGCTGTACTTGCCTGCGGGCGGGGTCCAGGCGCCCCGGCCGTTGCGGCTGGTGTCGACGACGAGGTGGGTGAGCTCCTGCGCGGGCGGGGCACCGACGTTCTGCTGGAACCACTGGTCGGTCCAATGCCACGTGGACGGGTCGTCCACGTTCACGGAGTTCCCCGGCTGCCCGTCGTTCGGTGCTGACGGGGAGTAGTACTGGCTCGCGCACCACTCCGGGTGCCCCTTGGCCCAGTCCGGGCCCTTGGTGGCGAACCAGATGCACTGGGAGACCCAGGTGCCGTAATGGGTGGACAGATCCGTGGCCAGATGGTTGGAGACGTTCAGCGAGAAGCCCTGGGTGCGGGCGACACCGGCCTGGAGGAGGCGCTGTGCGATGTCGCCGACGCTGCGCCAGTGGCTGTTGCCGGCGTCCAGGTAGACGACGCTGTTCGGCTGCCGCTCCAGGACGTCGATCGCGTGGTTGAGGTCGGCGAAGCGGCCGGTGGTGATCGCGCCGGTGGGGTCGCTGCCGGGACCGCAGTCGGAGGGGAGGTTGGCCAGTCCGTCCGGTTCGAGGATGACGACGGCCTTGCTGCGGCCGAGCCCCCGGGCGAAGGCGCTGATCCAGGCCTGGTACTCGGCGTCCGACTGCGCACCGCCGGAGGAGTACTGGGAGCAGTCGCGCAGCGGGATGTTGTAGGCCACCAGGACTGGCACCGTCAGGGTTCGCTCGGCGCGGCGTACCAGGGCGCGTACGCGGGACTCGACCTGTTGGGGGGTGCCGTCGGTGAACCAGGCGGCCTGCGGCCAACTGGCCAGCTTCGCCATGGAAGCGGCGCGGTCGAAGTCCCCGTGGAGCAGATCGGTGACTGCCTGGTGGGCCGCGTCACTGTCGGGATCGACGTAGAAGCGGGTGTTCGTGGGAAGCGTGTGGGAGGCCGGCACGGAGCTTGCCTCGGCAGGGGCCGGAACGACGGCGCCGAGGAGCCACGTGAGTGCGCTCGCTGCCAGGACCAATCGGTGCAGGGGTACGCGCACGGGTTTCCTTCGGTAGGGGTTCGGCCGGCGGCGAGGGGGAGGGTCAGTAGCCGTAGATCATCTTGTAGGCGACCTCGGGCAGGAACTGCCCGGCCGAGGAGCCGGCCCCGACGCCGCAGTTGCCGTCGGACTCGCCGGGCATCTTGATCCACAGCAGCATTTCGGCGCCGCCTCCGCCGTGCCGACTCGGAGTACCGATCCGGCGGCCCGCGGGGTTGCACCACTGGCCGTTGGAGCCGTTGCCGTTGCGGCTGGTGTCGACGACGAACGGCTTGGTGTAGCCGTAGGAGCCGAGAGCGGAGTTGACCGCGTTGCCGTAGGAGGTGTTCTGGTCGGTGGTGAAGTAGTTGGAGACGTTGAGCACGAAGCCGCGTGCCCCGCTGACACCGGCGGCGGCGAGCTGCTGCGCCATGGTCGAGGCGCCGATCCAGCCGGGGTTCCCGGCGTCGAGGTAGACCCAGGTATTGGGTGCTTTGGCCTTGAACTGGGCGATCGCGTTCTTCAGCATGGCGTTGCGCTCGGCGATCTGATCGGCCGTCATGCAGCTTTCGTGGCCGAGCGCGTCGGGTTCGAGGACGACGACGGCCGGACGGTTGCCGATGCCACTGGCGAAGGCGGCGATCCAGGCGTCGTACGCGGCGCGGCTCCCGGCGCCGCCGCCGGAGTGACCGGCGCAGATGTCCCGATTGGGGATGTTGTACGCGACCAGGATCGGCAGCTTGTCGTAGGAGTCCGCGCGGCCGACGTAGGCGCCGGTGGCGGTGCCGATGTCGCCGCTCCAGTTGCCGAACCAGCGGGCCGCCGGGGTGTTGGCGATGGACGTCCGGATCGCCGCCGCCCGCCCGTCGCCGGGGTTCGCGTTGGCCCACCGCAGGGCGGAGTTGTCGGGGTCGGTGTAGAAGCCGCTGGTCATGGTGGTCGGGTCGGCGGCGTACGCCGGGCCGGCCTCGATCAGGGCGAGACCAGTGGTGAGGACACCGGCCAGCAGGGCCGATGCGGCTCGGACGGACTTGCGCATGATGCTTCCTCCGAGAGGTGGGGAAGTTATTGGAAGCGCTTCCAGTTTTTCGGACGGTCGGATCGCGCTGATGGGATGATTGGGTTCGTCGCCAGGGCGTGTCAAGAGGTTGAACGCGAAACTGTCGCTGTCGCCGTGATGGCGCGATAGGTTGGAAGCGCTACCGAATCGAGACCAAGGAGGACACTCGTCCGCAGGTCCGAAGTCGGTGCCGTGCGTGGAATCATGGCCGCTGTTCGCCGTCCGCGTGAGCACGAGGAGCAGTTCTCCCATGGAGCCGTCACCCAAGCGCATGCCGACTCTCGACGAGGTGGCTGCACGAGCCGGTGTGTCGCGCACGGCGGCCTCCCGCGTGATCAACAACGCCCCACACGTAAGCCGCGCCAAGCGGGAGGCGGTCCAACGGGCGGTGCGCGAGCTGGGTTTCGTGCCCAATCCGACCGCGCAGGCCCTGGCGACCCGCAGGGTCGGAGCGGTGGTGCTGGCAGTCTCCAGCGACGAGCCGGGCCTATTCGCCGACCCGTTCTTCGCGGAGGTCGTCGTCGGCGTCAGCGCGGCGCTGGAGCAGACCGAACTCGAACTGATCCTGCTGCTGGCCAACACCCCTCGCGGACGCGAGAGGTTCGAGCGGTTGCTGCGCTCCCGCCGGGCCGACGGCGTCATGCTGATGGCGCTGCGCGGCGACGATCCCCTGGGACGCCTGTGCGAGGAGGTCGATCTCCCCGTCGTCTTCGGCGGACTCCCGCTCACCGGGGAGCCCACCTGGTACGTGGACGCCGACAACCGGGGCGGTGCCCGGCTGGCCGCCGAGCACTTCGCGCGCACGGGTCGCCGACGGCCCGTCGTGATCACCGGGCAGGTGGATACCAGGGCCTCCGTCGCGCGGGAGCAGGGGTTCACCGATGGTCTGACCCTGTCCGGCCTGCCGCTGCTAGGGGTCGAGCCCGGACAGTTCACCGAGGACGGCGGCGCCGCGGCGATGGAGCGACTGCTCCGGGCGCACCCCGACCTGGACGCGGTGTTCGCGGCCTCCGACGCGATGGCCATCGGCGCTCTGCGCACCTTGCGGGAACGGGGACTCCGCGTGCCCGAGGACGTCGCGGTGATCGGCTTCAACGACCTGGCGAGCGCCCGGCACACCAGCCCGCCGCTGACCACGGTCCATCAGCCGGTGCGGGCGCTGGGGCAGGAGATGGCCAGGATGCTGGTCAGTGCCGTCGAAGGACACCGCCCCAGCCCGCTGATCCTCCCGACCCGCCTGACCGTGCGCGAGTCCGCCCCCGATCTGCCCGTGCCGGCCTGATCGGCGGCCGGGACCGGGGGCCTGGCCAAGGGATCACCGACGCCGGCGTCCCGGGGGTTCCCGCCGGCTCGGGTACGAGATGCCGAACCACGTGAAGTGCGCTTGGTTGGCGGAGGGGCGGCCGTTGGAGGTGGCGTAGAAGCCGAGCTGGATGCTGGTGAACAGCGGGACGAGGAAGGTGGCTTCGACGGTGGCCAGGTCCTGCCAGGTGCCGCCGGGTGCCGCGTGGGCGAAGGTGTGGCTGAAGCCCCGGACGCGGACCCCCAGGCGAACGGGACCCGGGGGGACGGGAATGCCGGCCAGGACCTCGTGCCCGCGGCGGAGGCTGAGTCCTTCCGTCGTACGAAGGAAGAGGAGATGGGTGTCGTCGTCGAGGACCACGGCGAGGCCCGCCTGTTCGTCCGGTGCGGCGGGGGTGAAGTGCAGTTCGGTGGAGACATCGCAGTCGGGCTGTTCCTGGGGGCGGGCCAGGAGGGCCGGGGTGGCGCGTTCGCCGAGGCGTTCGGGGCGGAGCTGGAGGCGCAGTCCGTCGCCGGTGGTCCAGAACCGCGTGCGTGGCGTGCGCAGGGTGCTCCAGTCGGCGGAGAGGGTGGCGAAGCCGTCGTGGAGGGGCCGCCGGAGGTCTGTGTGGACCACGGGGGAGAAGACCGGCCAGCCCTCGGCCCAGGTGATCCGGCTGAGGAAGGTCTCGCGGCCGAGGGCGGAGCCCGGGCGGACGCCCAGGAGGACGGCTCGCCAGTCGCCGTACGGGGTTTGGACGAGGTCGGCGTGACCGGTGCAGGTGACGGGGCCCTTGGCGGGTGGCAGCACCGGGTTGCCGGGCGCGCCTTCGTACGGGCCGGTCACGTGGTCGGCGCGGGCGGCCACCACGCTGTGGTCCACATCGGTGCCACCCTCGGCGGTGAGCAGGAGATAGGTGCCGTCGATCTTGTAGAGGTGCGGGGCTTCCGACCATCGGGCGTCAGGGTGGCTCCCCGACCACAGGACGTGCTCCGGTCCCGTGAGCCGTCGTTCGCGGGGAAGGTACTCGCGCATCCAGATCTCGGTGCGGCCGGCCTCCTCGTCCACCAGGCGGGCGGCGGTGAACCAGGCCCGGCCGTCGCCGTCGCCGCTGTCGTCCGGCCCGTCGTCGAAGAACAGCGACGGGTCGAAGCCCTCGCCGTCCAGCCAGTGCGGTTCTGACCACGGCCCCGCCGGGTCGGTCGCCGTGACGACGAAATGGCCGGGGCCGTCCATCAGCGTGCAGACGAGATGGAAGACCCCGTCATGGTGCCGGATCGTCGGTGCGAACAGACCCCGTGAGGGCTCGCACCCGTCGAGGTCGAGCTGAGACGCCCGGTCGAGTGCGGAGCCGATGCGCCGCCAGTTCACGAGATCGCGGCTGTGGAACACGGGAAGGCCCGGGAACCATTCGAAGCTGGACGTCACCAGGTAGTAGTCCGCTCCCACTCGACAGACGGACGGGTCGGGCCGGAACCCGGGCAGCACGGGATCACCGGAGAACCTGGTCATGGAACCGGGACGATCTCGACCGGCACGGACAGCACTCGGTCGGCCCCCGGGTGACGTACGGGGCCCTCCAGGGTGAAGGAGCCCTGGAGCGGAAGATCGCCGCTGGACCGTCCGACGGCCACGCCTATCTCCCCGGGCTCCACTCTCCTGCGCAGGTCGAGCCCGGTGAAGGAGGTCCGGTCGGCATGGACGGCGAAAGTGATCCGGGCGGCCGCTCCCGGCCGCAGTTCGACTCTGGCGAATCCGGCGAGCCACCGCTGCGGCCGGACGACGGACGCCACGGGGTCGGAGAGGTACAGCTGGACCACTTCGGTACCGGCCACCTCGCCGACGTTGCGTACGGTGACCGAAACTGCGACGGTCCCGTCCGTCGCGGCGACGGGATCCACCGAGAGCTCCGAGCAGGTGAAGCTGGTCCAGCTCAGCCCGTGTCCGAAGGGGAACAGCGGGGTCGGGTCCACCGAGCTCCAGTCGGTGTGCCCGCCGAGCCGGGCGTGCAGGTAGGTACCGGGCTGCCCGCCGACCTGGCGGGGGATGGAGACGGGCAGCCGCCCGGACGGTTCCGCGGCCCCGCTGATGATCCGGGCCAGTGCCGTCCCGCCCTCCTCGCCGGGGAAGAAGACCTGCACCACGGCCGATGCGCGCTCGGCCGGCGTGCCGAGGGCGTAGGGCCGTCCCGAGACGAGGACCAGTACGGTCGGCACCCCGGAGTCCAGAACGGCGGAGGCGAGTGCGGCCTGGTCGCCGGGCAGGTCGAGGGTCTCGGCGTCGCAGCCCTCCCCGGAGGTGCCCCGGCCGAACATGCCCGCCCGGTCCCCGAGCACCAGCACGTTCACGTCCGGATCGTCCTCGGTGACCGTGAACCCGGCAGCGGTGAGCGCCTCGCCGAGCGTCGGGATCTCCAGCCCGAGGTCGCCGGGCAGCGCGACGTGGTTGGGGAAGGAATAGCAGCCGAGGAAGGACCGGGGGTCGTCGGCGTACGGCCCGCTGATCGCGACACGGCACGGCCGCAGCGGCAGGATGCCGTCGTTGGCGAGCAGCACGGTGGACCGTTCGGCCAGGAGCCTGGCCAGTGCCCGGTTCTCCGGCGGGTCGAGGTCGACTGGCTCGGGCTTGACGGGTTCCCAGTCGGGGTCGAGCAGGCCGAGCTCGGCCTTCTGTAGCAGGACCCGTTCCGCGGCCCGGTCGACGAACTCCTCGGACAGGTTTCCCGATCGCACGAGTTCGGTCAGCGGTTCGCCGTAGCAGCGGGCCGTGGGCAGTTCGACATCGATTCCGGCGGTCAGGGCCAGGGCGCCGGCGGCGCCGCGCGATCCGGCGACCCCGTGCCGGGTCTCCAGGAAGGAGACGGCGTAGTAGTCGGCGACGACCACACCGCTGAAAGCGAGCTCACCTCTGAGCAGCCCGGTCAGCAGCCGTTCGTCCGCTGCCACCGGGACGCCGTCCACGTCGGTGTAACTGTTCATCACCGACCGGGCGCCTCCCTCGCGCAGTGCCCGTACGAAAGGCTCGACCAGCACGTCCCTGAATTCGCGCGGCCCCGAGGAGACGGGAGCCATGTTCCGGCCGCCGCGTGAGGCCGAGTAACCGGCGAAGTGCTTGAGCGTCGCCACGATCCCGGCGCCCTCCAAGCCCTGCACGTAGGCGGTGCCGATCGCTCCGACGAGGTAGGGATCCTCGCCGATGCATTCCTCGGTCCTGCCCCACCGGTAGTCGCGGACCACGTCGAGTACCGGAGCCAGCCCTTGGTGGACGCCGACCCGCCGCATCCCCGCGCCGATGGCGGCGGCCATGCGGCGCACCAGCGCGGGATCGAAGGACGCGCCCCAGGCCGGCGGCCCGGGGAAGACCGTCGCCCCCAGCGTCATGAACCCGGTCAGGCACTCCTCGTGAGCGACCGCCGGGATCCCGAACCGGCCGGATCCGGTCACCTGCCGCTGGAGCGAGGCGAGCCGCTCCATCCCGGCTTCCGCGGTGATCGGAGCGGTGCCGAACACCCGGGTGAGCTGGCCGAGCCCGTGGGCGGCGATGTCGTCGAGGCCGGGCGCGGACTCGCCGGAACCGTCCTCCATCGGCGCGACCGGTGTCCCCGGATCCGAGGGCAGCGCCCAGAAGCCGGCGAGCTGACCCGCCTTCTCGTCCAGCGTCATTCGTTGCAGCAGATCGGCGACCCGCATGGACACGGGCAGGCGGGGGTCACGCCAGGGCTCGGTCAAGGAGTTCTCCTAGGGGGTGTCTTGCCGGTCAGGTCGGATCAGGGAGCGGCGTCTGGTGCCGTGCATCGCAAGGCGGAGGAGGGAGTCAACGCGGAACGTTGGCGACTGACGACAACGCGGCGAGGCGCGGTGCCAGACGCCGCGAGCCCGGCCTGACCGGCAAGACACCCCCTAGAGACGGGGCGGGGCGGTGGAGAGCCGGACCTTGAGCTCGGTCGAGAGCTCCATCCGGGGGCTGACCAGGGGCTGGCCGTCCAGGAGCTGGAAGAGCGTGCGGGCGGCGAGCCGGCCCATCTCCTCCAGCGGCTGGCGCACGGTCGTCAGCGGCGGTGACAGCCATTCGCACATCGGCAGGTCGTCGAAACCGACCACGCTGAGGTCGTGCGGGATGCTCAGCCCGCCCTGCCGGGCGGCTTCGTAGACGCCCATCGCCTGCTGGTCGCTGCCGGCGAAGATGGCGGTCGGCGGCTCGGGGAGGGCGAGCAGTTCCCGGGCGCGCCGGAACCCGCCCTCGTGCTGGAAGTCGCCGAACCGGATCAGGTCGCGGTCGACCTCGATCCCGGCCCGCTCCAGGGCGGCCCGGTACCCGTCGATGCGGGCCTGGCTGCAGAGCATCTCCTTGCGCCCGCCGATCGTGGCGATCCGGCGGTGCCCCAGTTGCAGCAGGTGCTCGGTGGCGGCGAGGCCGCCCGCCCAGTTGGTCGCGCCGATGCTCGGCACACCGTTGCCCGGCAGGTCGATCGGGTCGATGACGACCAGCGCCACCCCGGCCTCCTCGACCTGGGCGCGCTGGGCCTGGGTGACCGAGGCGGTGACGAGGATGACGCCGTCGCTGTGGTGCAGGACAGGCAGCGCGGCCCAGCTCGACGGCGTCGCCTCGCCCGGCGGGACCAGCGACACAACGGTGCCGACGCTCCGCTGGGCGCACTCGGCTTCGACGCCGCGCAGTATCTCCACCGCCCACGCGCTGTCCAGACCGCCGATGATCAAGTCGACCAGGCCCGACCTGCGGGCCCTGCCCTGCCCTCCGGGGCGGAGGTAGTTGTGAGATCGCAGCAGGCTCTCGATGCGCTCGCGTGTCGAGGGCGCGACATCGGAGCGGCCGTTGATCACCTTGGACACGGTGGCCTGGGAGACCCCTGCCTCCGCGGCGATGACGGCCAGGGTCGGGCGCTGCTCGCTCAACTTCGCTCCTCTGCGCGGACGCCTTGGGCTGGCGACATATATCGCAAACTTTCGAAGAGTTTCCGGTCGGTGCGACCGGGTTGTCAAGCTCCAAGAAGGCTGCCGCTGGCGGAAATTCGGTGAGAAGGCTTGACCGGTGGGCCCCACGTTCCTAGTTTGTGGCAGCACGAATTCGAGAATGTTACGAAATGTTTTCGGACTCGAACCGGTATTCCTCACCCCGGAGGTCTCATGGCCAGCACACCCCCGAGTCGACGAAGCTTCCTGGCGCTCTCGGGCCTGACCGCTCTGTCCGTCTCGCTGACCGCGGCCTGCGGCGGCGGGGGCTCCGGCTCGGGGTCGACGGCCGACGGCGAGGTGACCTTCGCGTGGTGGAACATCGCCACGACGGAACCGGGCAAGTCCCTGTTCCCGCAGATCTCCTCGGCGTTCACGGCCGCTCACCCGAACATCACGATCAAGACGACCACGTTGGAGAACGAGGCGTTCAAGTCCAAGCTGACCGCCACCACTTCTTCGGGCAAGCTCCCCGACGTCTTCCAGACCTGGGGAGGGGGCGTGCTGCAGCAGCAGGTCGACGCGGGGCTGGTCGAGGACCTCACCGACGTGCTCGGCTGGTCGTCCGAGCTCACCCCCGTCTCGCTGCAGGCCTACCAGTTCGGGGGCCGGACCCACGCGGTGCCCTACGACGTCGGCATGGTCGGCTTCTGGTACAACAAGAAGCTCTTCGCCAAGGCCGGGATCACCGCTCCGCCGGCCACCTGGGCCGAGCTCCTCGAAGACGTCAAGAAGCTCAAGGCGGCGGGCGTCACTCCGATCGCCCTCGCGGGCAAGGAGAAATGGCCGGGCCACTACTACTGGGCCTACCTCGCGATGCGCGTCGCGGGTCTCCCCGCACTGCGGCAGGCCGCGACCACCAAGGACTTCACGGGCGCCGGCTTCGTCCAAGCGGGCACCCACCTCAAGGAGCTGGTCGACCTCCAGCCGTTCCAGACCGGCTTCCTCGGTGCCGGCTACGCCACCCCCGGCGGCCAGGCCGCGACCATGGGCAACGGCACGGCCGCCATGGAGCTGATGGGGCAGTGGGGGCCGTCGGTCCAGAAGGACGCGGGCGCCGACCTCGGAGCGGACCTGGGCTTCTTCCCCTTCCCGACGGTCGACGGCGGCGTAGGCCAGGCCACCGACGTGTTCGGCGGTGGCGGTGGCTTCGCGCTGCGCAAGGGCGCGCCGAAGGAGGCGCTGGAGTTCTTGAAGTTCTTCGTCCTGGACAACGAGTCCAAGCTGCTGGCCTCCAACGGCTACCTGCCGGTGGTCAAGGGCGCGGAGAGCCGGCTCACCGACGCCAACAGGAAGGTGGTGGCCGACACCTTGGTCAAGGCGACGGGCTTCCAGCTCTACCTCGACCAGGCCTACCCGCCGGCGGTCGGCCAGGAAATCAACGACAGCGTCGCCGACCTCATCGCCGGCAAGAAGACGCCCGAGCAGGTCACCAAGTCGATCACCGAGGCTGCGAAGGGTGCCTAGCTCCGTGTCCACGCTGACCGAGGAGCGGACGCAGGACGCCCTGGCGGTGGGCCCGCCGCCCGCCCCGGCACGCTCGCTCCTGCGCGGGTTGCACAGCTGGGCGTCGGTCGCCTGGTTCCTCGTCCCGGCTCTGGTCCTCTTCCTCGTCTTCGTCCTCGCCCCGATCGCCGTCGCCGTCTACACCGGCTTCTTCAAGTGGGGCGGTACCGGCCCCATGGACGACTTCGTCGGCTTCGGGAACTACGCCAAGCTGTTCGATGATCAGGTCTTCCTCGGCGATCTGGAGCACGGGCTGTACCTGATCGCCCTGTCGATCACAGTGCAGTTGCCGTTCGCGCTGTTCACCGCCGTCCTGCTCAACCAGAGGATGCGCGGCCGGGCCGTCTACCGGATGCTGTTCTTCGCGCCGTACATCCTGTCCGAGGTGGTCACGGCGGTTCTCTTCACGATGATCTTCCTTCCTGGCGCCGGCATGGCTGACCATCTCGCCGGCGCCCTCGGCCTTGAGGGGCTGCGGGGGAAGTGGCTCGCCGATCCCTCGACGGTGATGCCGACCCTGTTCGTGGTCATGACCTGGAAGTACTTCGGCTTCCACATGATGCTCTTCCTCGCCGGACTGCAGAGCATCCCCGGCGAGATCCTCGAGGCCGCCTCCATCGACGGCGCCGGCGTCTGGCAGCGCTTCCGGCACGTGACGCTGCCGCTGCTCGGCCCGACGATCCGGATCAGCGCCTTCCTTTCGGTCATCGGGGCCATCCAACTCTTCGACCTCGTCTGGGTCATGACCGCGGGCGGGCCCAACCACTCCTCCGAGACGATGGCCATCTCGATGTTCCAGTTCGGGTTCAAGCGCTACCAGGTCGGCTATGCCAGCGCGATCAGCGTGGTGCTGTTCATGATCAGCCTGGTCTTCTCCCTCTTCTACCAGCGTTACGTGCTCCGCCGTGACCTGAGCGGGGCCGTCACCTCGGGAGGTGGCCGATGAACGCCCGCAGGACGGCACGCGGCCTGTCGCTGCACGCCGTGGTCTGGCTCATCGGCGCGTTCGTCGCCGTGCCGCTGGTCTACGCGGTGATCTCCGGGTTCAAGAGCACCGGCGAGCTGACGACCAACCCGTTCGGGCTGCCCGAGCACTGGAAGACCGGCAACTACACCGGCATTCTCGGCGACGGAATGTTCTGGCGGCAGATCGCCAACAGCGCGGGCATCGCGATCGGCACGACGTGCTGCACGGTGGCGGCGTCCGCGATGGCGGCGTTCGTGCTGGCCCGCTACGCCTTCCGGGGCAGGGAGCTGTTCTACACGCTGTTCACGATCGGGCTCATGTTCCCGTTCGCGGTGGCCGTCCTGCCGCTGTTCCTGCTGCTGCGCGACTTCGACCTGCTCGACAACCCGCTCGGAGTGATCCTCCCGCAGGCGGCCTTCGGGCTCCCCATGACGATCATCATTCTGCGCGGCTTCTTCCGGACCATCCCGGCGGAGGTCGAGGAGGCGGCCATCATGGACGGCTGCGGCAAGTTCCGCTTCTTCTGGAAGATCTTGCTGCCGATGGCGCGTCCGGCGCTCGGCACGGTGTCGGTGCTGGCGATCGTCGCGAGCTGGAACAACTTCTTCCTGCCGCTACTGGTGTTCAACGACCGGAAATGGCAGACGATCCCGGTCGGAGTCCAGCAGTTCCAGGGCCAGTACTCGACCGACTACGCGCTCGTCCTCGCCTACATCGTGCTCGCCATGGTCCCCGCCCTTGCGTTCTATGCCGTCGCCGAGCGGCAGCTGATCGGCGGCCTCACGGCGGGCGCCACCAAGGGCTGAACCGTCCCGCGCGACCTCCACCCCGAGGAGACGTTGTGAAACGCCTGACGGCACTGGCATCTCCAATTTTGTTAGCGCTAACAACCGGCCGGGGCCGCCATGCATGGCACGACCCTCACGGTGGTGCCCGCCCCGCGCGCGCTGTCCACGATCGTCCTCGACTGAACCGCCCATTCCCCGAGGAGTAGCCCGCCATGTCCACGCCCCTGCCCCTGTCCCTCTCCCGGATTCTCACCGCGCTGTCCGCCGCCGTCTGCCTCACGGCCGGTCTCGCCGCCGCGCCCGCAGCCGCCGAGTCCCGTCCCCGGACGCTCGCCGAACTGGCCAAGAGGCACCACAAGTACTTCGGCTCCGCCACCGACAACCCCGAGTTCACCGACGCCGCCTATCTGAAGCTCCTCGGCAGCGAATTCGGCCAGACCACCCCCGGCAATGCCATGAAGTGGTACGCCACCGAACCCGAGCGCGGCGTCTTCGACTTCACCGCCGCCGACAAGGTCGTGGCATTCGCCAAGGCCCACCACCAGAAGGTCCGCGGCCACACCCTCGTCTGGCACAACCAGCTCCCCGCCTGGCTCACCGAGGGCACCTGGAGCGCCGACGAGCTGCGCGCGATCCTCAAGAACCACATCCAGACGGAAGTCCGGCACTTCAAGGGCCAGGTGATCCACTGGGACGTCGTCAACGAGGCCTTCAACGAGGACGGCACCTACCGCGAGACGCTCTTCCACAAGACGCTCGGTCCCGGCTACATCGCCGACGCCCTGCGCTGGGCCCACGAGGCCGACCGGCACGCCAAGCTGTACCTCAACGACTACAACGTCGACGGGATCGGCCCCAAGAGCGACGCCTACTACACCCTGATCAAGCAGCTGAAGGCCGACGGCGTCCCGGTGGAGGGCTTCGGCATCCAGGGCCATCTGGCGCTCCAGTACGGCTTCCCCACCGACGTCCGGCAGAACATGCAGCGCTTCGCCGACCTCGGGGTCGAGGTCGCGGTCACCGAGCTCGACATCCGGATGAATCTCCCCGCGACCCCTTCGATGCTCGCCACCCAGGCCACCTGGTACGCCGACTACGTCAAGGCCTGCCTGGCGGTCAAGAAATGCGTCGGCGTCACCATCTGGGACTACACGGACAAGTACTCGTGGATCCCCTCCGTCTTCCCCGGCGAGGGCGCCGCGCTGCCCTACGACGAGAACCTGCTGCCGAAGCCCGCCTACCACTCGATCAGGGAGGTGCTGGGCGGATGATCACGCCTGGTGGATCCGCCGGCGTGACGGCCCCCCGGCCGCAGCCGTCGCGACGGGTCGTCAGCCGGAACGGCTGAAGGCCGGAGACCTCTCTCACCTCGACCACGGCGAAGTGCCGCGACCGGAGCGCCCGGAGCACCAACGCTTCGGCATGTGCGGCCGCCTTCACACCTCTCCCCTCCCCGACCGCCCAACGCCGCCGCTTCGCGGCCCGTCGGGGTCACCCCACCCCCAACCCCCCAAAGGAGCTCTTCTGATGTGGTTTCGCCAACCATCCCCGGTTCACCTGAGACGACGCCTGCTCGCCGTTCTCGCGCCCTTGCTGCTCCTGGCCACCTTCCTTGATGTCCAGCCCGCCGGCGCGGCGCCGATCATCGACACCAACGCCTCGTACGTGCTGGTCAACCGCAACAGCGGCAAGGCCCTGGACGTCTACAACCTGGCGACCGGCGATGGCGCCCGCATCACCCAGTGGACCAGGAACGACCAGAACCAGCAGCAGTGGCAGTTCATCGACTCCGGCAGGTTACTACCGCATCAAGTCCCGCCACTCCGGCAAGGTGCTGGACGTCCAGAACGGGACCACCGCGAACGGCGCCCCGATCGTCCAGTGGGCCGACGTGAACGGGACCAACCAGCAGTGGCGGCCGGCCGACAGCTCGGACGGCTACGTGAGGTTCATCGCTCGCCACAGCAACAAGGCCCTCGAAGTACAAGGCGGCTCCACCGCCGACAACGCGAACATCGTCCAGTACGACGACTGGGGCGGCAACAACCAGCAGTGGCAGCTCGTCAAGGTCGGTGCCGGCAACCCGGGCCCGTGCGGGCTTCCGTCGACGTACCGCTGGACCTCGACGGGCGCGCTGGCGCAGCCCAAGCCGGGGTGGGTCTCGCTCAAGGACTTCACCGTCGTCCCCTACAACGGCAGGCACCTCGTCTATGCGACGACGCACGACACGGGCACGAGTTGGGGTTCAATGAGCTTCGGCCTGTTCACCAACTGGTCGGAGATGGCCTCGGCCGACCAGAACACGATGTCGACTTCCACCGTCGCGCCCACGCTCTTCTACTTCGCGCCGAAGAACATCTGGGTGCTCACCTACCAGTGGGGTGGAACCGCCTTCTCCTACCGGACGTCGAGCGATCCCGCCAACCCCAATGGCTGGTCATCACCGCAGGTGCTCTTCTCCGGGAGCATCGCGGGCTCCGGAACAGGACCCATCGACCAGACGCTCATCGGTGACGGCACGAACATGTACCTGTTCTTCGCCGGGGACAACGGCAAGATCTACCGGGCCAGTATGCCGATCGGGAACTTCCCGGGCAGTTTCGGCACGACCTCGACCGTGATCATGAGCGACACGACGAACAACCTGTTCGAAGCCCCGCAGGTCTACAAGCTCCAGGGCCAGGACCGCTACCTCATGATCGTCGAGGCGATCGGTTCGCAGGGCCGCTACTTCCGCTCGTTCACGGCCACCAGCCTGAACGGCTCATGGACGCCCCAGGCCGCGACCGAGAGCAATCCCTTCGCCGGCAAGGCCAACAGCGGCGCCACCTGGACCGACGACATCAGCCATGGTGAACTGATCCGCAGCACGGCCGATCAGACCATGACCGTCGATCCCTGCAATCTTCAGCTGCTCTACCAGGGACGCAGCCCCAGCTCCGACGGCGCCGACTACGGTCTCCTGCCCTACCGGCCGGGCCTGCTGACACTCCAGCGCCAAGGATGAGACAGCTCGGCGAGTACACCACCCCTGGTGAGTGACAGCGGGCGACGGCGGGCCTGAGGCGTCCACAAAGAGAGAGGAACCCCAGCCGACGCACGGCTGGGGTTCCTCGGAGACGGTCGCTGCGCAGGTCAGCGCTGCAGGGTGAGGACAGCCGGCCGGTACGGCAGTTGGTCGTAGGGGCCGCCGGCGGCGGGGGACTTGCCCTGGTAGAGGAACTGCAGGTTGCAGGGGTCGACGGTCATGGTCTGGTCAGGGTTCTCGCGGACCAGGTCACCGTGGCTGATGTCGTTGGTCCAGGTGGCACCGCTGTTGGCCTTGCCCGCGAAGGGGTTGCCTTCGCCGGCGGCCTGCGGGGTCCACGTACCGCTGAGGCTGGAAGCCGTGAACGAGCGGAAGTAGCGCCCGTTCGCGCCCCTCGCCTCAACGATCATGAGGTACTGGTTCTGGCCCTTGACCTTGTAGACCTGCGGCGCCTCGAACAGGTTGTCCGGCGTGTCGCTCATGACCGTCGTGTACGAGGAGCCGAAGTTGCCCGGGAAGTTTCCGATCGGCATGCTCGCCCGGTAGATCTTGCCGTTGTCACCGGCGAAGAACAGGTACATGTTCTGGTCGTCAGCGATCAGGGTCTGGTCGATCGGGCCGGTGGGGGAGTCGGTGCGGGGGATGCTTCCGGTGAACAGCGGCTGCGGCGCGGACCAGCCGTTGGGGTTGGTGGGGTCGCTCGACGTGCGGTAGATGAAGGGCCACGCGCCCCACTGGTACGCCAGCACCCAGATCTTCTTGGGCGCGAAGTAGAGCAGGGTGGGCGCCACCGCGGTCTGACTCATGCCGGACTGGCCGGCCGACGCCATGTCCGACCAGTTCGTGAAGGGACCGAACATCATCGAGCCGTACGAAGATCCCGAGAAGTTGGACCCGTAGACCAGGTGCTTGCCGTTGTACGTCACGTTGGTGAAGTCCTTCAGCGAGGCCCACCCGTTCGCCGGCTGCGCCAGCGCACCCGTCGAAGTCCACCGGTACGTCGACGGAAGAGCACACGTGCCGCCCGTCGGCGCGGGCGTTGTCGGGGCCGGCGTCCCGGACAGGCCGGTCCACTTCTGGTTGTCGCCCGACCAGCAGGCGTACAGCTGGATCTTGGTGCGGTTGGCGGTGGCCGCGCCGACGGCGTCGAGGCACAGCCCGGACTGGACGCCGGCGATCGTGCCGTTGGTGTTGATGTTCCACTGCTGGCCGGCGCCGCCGTCGCAGTCCTCGATGACCACCGCGGTGCCGTTGCCGGTGCCCTTCGCGTCCAGGCACTTGTTGCCGTAGATCATCAGCTGCCTGCCGGAGGTGTAGGTCCAGCGCTGGTTGGTTCGTCCGTGGCAGTCCCACAGCTGCGCCTGGGTGCCGTTGTCGGTGGTGGAACCGTTGATGTCGATACAACGACCGGAGGCGACGCCCTTGATCGCTCCCGTACTGGTCCCGCCGGTGGCGGCGGTCTTGAGGGCGTTCACGACGGCGGTGTGGGCGGCCTTGGGCTTGCCGCTCTTGTCGAACAGCAGGGGGCTTTCGCCGCTGCGCCAGGAATCGCTGTCGCGGATGCCCCACACCGTGATGCCGGTGCACCGGGCCACGGACAGGCAGGCCTTGACCGTGTTGGCGTAATGGGTGGGCGACGCCTGGGCGATGTCCAGCTCGGTGATCTGGACGTCGACGCCCAGGGCGGCGAAGTTGGACAAGGTGGTCTGGAAGCTGGACGGAGGGCCGCCGGTGCCGAAGTGGCTCTGGAACCCGACGCAGTCGATCGGCACGCCACGCGACTTGAAGTCCCTGACCATGCTGTAGACGCCCTGGGTCTTGGCGTCCGACCAGTTCTCGATGTTGTAGTCGTTGTAGCAGAGCTTGGCCGAGGGGTCGGCCGCCCGGGCGGAGCGGAAGGCTTCCTCGATGAAGCCGTTGCCCAGCACGTTCTGGAACACCGAGCCGCGGTGCTGGGTGGAGCCGTCGGCGAACGCCTCGTTGACCACGTCCCAGGAGTAGACCTTGCCCTTGTAGTGGTTCATCAAGGTGGTGATGTGGTGGTTCATCACGCTGCGCAGCGTGTTCGCGTCGCCGATGGAGCTGACCCAGGACGGGAGCTGCGAGTGCCAGACCGCGGTGTGGCCGCGCAGGCGCTGACCGTGGGCCGCGGCATGGTTGGCGATCTGATCGGCGGGGCCGAAGGTGAAGTTGCCGCGGGACGGTTCGACGGCGTCCCACTTCATCTCGTTCTCCGGGGTGATCATGTTGAACTCCCGGTCCGAGATCGCGGCGTACGTCGAGTCGCCCAGCCTCCCGGCAGCCACGGCCGTGCCGAAGTACCTGCCCGAGGGACTCGCTTGCGTACCCAGGTTCGCCGCTCCGGCGGAGTCGGGGAGAAGCGTCAAGACACCGGCCAGCAGCGTCGCGGCCGACAGGCCTATCGTCAGGGTCCGGCCGCGCCGGCCGAGCCGGTGCAGGCCCTTCGTGATGTTCTTCGGGGACCGCGGGTCGCCTGGGGAGCCGTGATCGTGGGGGCGTCGGCCCGTGCGTCCTGATCTGTGTCGGGTCATGGGAGGCGCTTTCTTCAGCAGATGCATCGACGGGGAAGTGGGGGAACCTCCCCCGCCGGCACACGTGGTGCACGGCGGGAAGAACACCCCACGAAGTGGAGGCCCCCGAACTCGTGGTCGCGTAACAAAAAAGTCGCGCCGCCCCGACGATTTCCCGGTGATGCATCTCGCAGGCAAAAACCGTTATGCCGGGCCCCGTGGCCTGGTCGGCCCTGAAGGAGCGGTTCTCAGCCGAGGCCCCCGCGCACGATGAAGGATGCCTGGTCGGCGAAGGCCCGTGTGCCGTCAGAGCCATCGAGCCAGATGCCACCGTCGCGGTGGCGGATGACCGATCCGGGATAGTTGTGCGCGTGCAGGGTCACCGACCCGGCGACCGACCCGGTGCGCGGACAGAAAGTGGCGTCTTCACGGAACAGTTCGCTGCCGTCGTCGGTGCTCAGCCGAAGCCGCAGTTCACGATGGCGCAGATAGCGGCCGTCGGCGGCGCGGAAGGTGACGCACCGCGCGTCGGCCAGCCCCCGGAGGACGGTGAACGTGGCCCGCTGCCGTGTCTGCCCGCTGCTGGACGCCGAGACCCGGCCGAGCGCCGCGAAGTCGCCCGCGTACGCCAGGTACAGGGCGGGTTCGTCCACGGACTCCAGTGTCTGTGCGCCCAGCGGAACAATGCCCGCGTCGGCGGACGGATTCACCGGGGACGGTTCGGCCGACGTGGTGGTGCTCGACGGGATCGCCGTGGGGTTGCCGACCGTGGGAGCGGCCATGACGCCGGGCGCCCGAGGCGCCGGTTCGGGCCAGGCCGCGTAGGTGGCGGCCCCGGTGATGAGCACCGCGCCGGTGGCGAGGCCCGCCAGCTGATGAGCGGTCACCGCATGGAGTTTGGCGATCAGCGAACTGTGCAGACTGCCTCCACCCGTCGCCGTGCCGAGGGCCACGGGTGCCATGGCCGGCCCGGCGGCGGTCGCGGCCGCACCCGACAGCAGGCCCTTGGCGGCCAGGGCGGCGACGAGTCCGGCCGGGACGGCCAGCGGCGCGAGGCTGAGGAGCAGGAGTTCGACAGGGACCCGTTGTGTCGTCGTCGCCATGCAGACCCGGCAGTCGCGGGTGTGCCGTGCGATCCTCTTCCGCCACACCGATGTACGAAGGCCGTCCCAGCCGATGACGGTCTCACCCAACTGCGGACAACGCGGGTGGGCCTCCAGCGCGGCGACGATCGT
This sequence comes from Streptomyces sp. NPDC059874, assembly GCF_042731135.1. Lineage (NCBI taxonomy): Bacteria > Bacillati > Actinomycetota > Actinomycetes > Kitasatosporales > Streptomycetaceae > Streptomyces > Streptomyces sp. NPDC059874. The sequence continues at coordinate 124,795 of NZ_JBHWJY010000003.1, read as the reverse complement.
CCGGCTCAGGTCCAGCTGCTCGCGCATGCGTTGCAGGCGTACTCCGACGTGGGCGACAGTGAGCCCCGTCGCGGCCGCGATGTCGTCACGGCTCAGCAGTCCGGCGCACTCCTGCCACCACAGCGACAGCAGCACCCGATGGTCCGGGTCGAGCCACCGGCCGGCTTCGGCGACCTGACGGCGCTCGTCCGACGCATGCAGACGCAGGATCGTCATGTCCTCGAGTTCGGCGCCGGCGTCCGGTATCCGGAGTGCCTCGTCGATGACCGTTGTCCGGCCGGCGAGGGCGCGTTGTCGGTGCCAGTGGGTATTGATCTGGCGGAGCGTGATCGACACCAGCCAGGACCGGAAGCTCTCCGGCGCACGCAGGGCAGGCAGGTCGCGCACCACGCGCAGCAGGGTTTCCTGGACGACGTCGTCGACGTCGGCCTGGCCGTTCAGCGCCCGCCGGACGATGTTGTAGAGCAACGGCAGGTACGCGGCGATCAGTTCCTCGCGCGCCCGGTCGTCACTGGCCTGCGCCGCGACAACCAGCCCCGTGTGATCCGTATCCATGAGACCCATTCCCGCCTCCCTCAGGGGAGCGATCCGCCGCGCACGGCGCAACACCTTGACGTCGGCAAGGGTATGCGGGCAAAGCCTGTGCCCTGGGCAGGGGTTGACGTCCGTGTTCCAGCCGCGGCACCAGGCGTGAAACCCGGCCACTGATCAACGCCCTACCCGCGCTTCGAGGTGACCCGTAAAAGTTCCAGGCTCAAGGCAACCCTTTGCGGGACCTGTGACCACAAGGAGTCGGATCCGGCCGTTCGGTAGCCGGATCCACCTTTCCTCTGGTGGCATGCAAGGAGAACCCCCCCATGAAGAACCCCACCAATGGCGGGCGCCGCGGGCGTCACCGCCGTCGCTGGACCGCGACCGGTCTGCTGCTTGGTGCGCCCGCCGTCCTCGTGCCGTATCTCCTGTTCGTGCAGGAGGACTCGCAGGCCGCTACGGTCGACGGCGATGCCTACTACCGGCTGGTCTCCGTACGCAGCGGCAAGGCGCTGGACGTCAACGCCTTCTCCACCGCCGACGGCACCCGCATCCAGCAGTGGACCGACCAGAACACCGCCAACCAGCAGTGGAAGCTGCGACCCACCGGGGGCGGCTACTACGAGCTGGTGAACCGCAACAGCGGCAAAGTTCTGGGCATAGCGGGCGATTCGACCGCCCAGGCGGCCGCCGCCGAGCAGCAGACCGACAGCTCCTCCACCTCCCAGGAATGGCGGATCGACGACGTGAGCGGTTCCGACGCCGTCGTCCTCACCTCCCGCAGGAGCGGCCAGGTCCTGGACGTCTCCGGAGGCTCCACGGCCGACGGCGCGGCAGTCATCCAGTATGGCGGCCATGGCAGCACCAACCAGCAGTGGAAGCTGGTGAAGACGGCCGAGAGCCAGGCGCCCGGATCCGGACCGTACACGTGGCGAAACGCCCAGGTGGTGGGCGGTGGATACGTCACCGGGCTGGTGTTCAACCCGCGGGAGAAGGGCCTGCTGTACGCGCGTACCGACATGGGCGGCGCCTACCGCTGGGACACCGGGGCCGAGCAGTGGATCCCGCTGACCGACTGGCTCGGCGAGAAGGACTGGAACCTGCTGGGCATCGATTCGCTGGCCACCGACCCCGTCGACCCCGACCGGCTCTACCTCGCGACGGGCACCTACACCAACGAGTGGGCGGGCAACGGCGCGATCCTGCGTTCCAAGGACCGGGGCCGCACCTTCCAGCGCACCGATCTGGCGTTCAAGCTGGGCGGCAACGAACCCGGCCGCGGGGCGGGCGAACGGCTCGTGATCGACCCCGCGAACCACGGCACCCTACTGCTGGGCACCCGCAAGAACGGCCTGTGGCGCAGCACCGACCACGGCACGACATGGAGTCAGGTCTCCTCGTTCCCCGTCAAGGACGGGGCGAGCAGCGGCGCGGGCATCTCCTTCGTGACGTACGGCCCGGCCGGCAGCAACACGGTCTACGTCGGCGTCAACGACAAGTCCACCTCCCTGTACCGCTCGACCGACGGCGGCAGCAGCTGGCAGGCCGTCTTCGGGCAGCCCACCGGCCAGATGCCGCAGCACGGTGTGGTCTCCGGTGACGGGTCGCTGTACCTGTCCTACAGCAACAGCATCGGCCCCATGGACGCGACGGCGGGCTCGGTGTGGAAGTACACGCCGTCCGGCGGCGCGTGGAAGAACATTTCCCCCTCCCAGGGCGGTTACGGGTTCTCCGGTCTGGCCGTCGACCCGCAGAAACCGTCCACGGTGATGGTCACCACCCTCGACCGCTGGTGGCCCGAGGACGAGATCTACCGGACCACCGACGGCGGTGGGACCTGGAAGGCACTGGCCGACAAGTCGGTGCGTAACGCCTCCGCCGCTCCTTACGTCGGCACCCACACCGGGCACTGGATGACCGCCCTGGCCATCGATCCCTTCAGCTCCGGGCACGTGCTGTACGGCACCGGCAACGGCATCTGGCGCAGCAAGGACGCCAACGCCTCCGACAGCGGCGGCACCAGCCACTGGGCCTCCGGGGCCCGCGGGCTGGAGGAGACCTCGCTGGCGGACGCGATCGCTCCTCCCGGCGGCGCCACCGTCATCACCTCCATGGGCGACCAGGGCGGTTTCCGCCACGACTCCCTGACCGAGCTGCCCACCGGGCGGATGAAGAACCCGCTGATGAGCAGCAGCACCGACATTGATTTCGCTCAGTCCAACCCTTCGATGATGGTCCGCGTCGGCCGTGGCGGCGAGCAGGACGGCGCCTACTCCACCGACGGCGGCAGCAGCTGGAACGGCTTCAAGTCAGAGCCGGTCAGCAGCTCCCAGATGGGCCATGTCGCGCTTGCGGCGGACGGCTCCACCATCGTCTGGACCGAGGACGGTCAGGTCCCGTACCGCTCGACCGACAAGGGCTCTAGCTGGTCGAGGGTCAGCGGCCTGGGCACGGACGCCGAGGTCGTCGCCGACCGCTCCTCCGGCAACACCTTCTACTCCCTGTCCGGCGGCAAGCTCTACGCCAGCACCGACGGAGGAGCGACCTTCACCGCCCGCGCCGGCAACCTGCCCTCCGGCCGGCTCGTAGCCGTCCCCGGCATCGCCGGGGACCTGTGGATCTCCGGCGGCGGCAAGGGGCTGATGCACTCCACTGACGGCGGCCGCACCTTCACCCCGCTCGGCCCGGTGCAGTCCGCCTCGGCCCTCGGCTTCGGCAAGGCCGCACCCGGCGCCAACTACCAGGCGCTGTACCTGATCGGCACCGTCAAGGACGTCACCGGCGTCTTCCGCTCCACCGACAAGGGCGCCACCTGGCTCCGCGTCAACGACGACGCCCACCAGTGGGGCGGCATCGGTGGCGTCGGCGTCATCACCGGCGACCCCGACACCTTCGGCCGCGTCTACGTCGGCACCAACGGACGCGGCCTCCAGTACGGCGACCCGTCCTGACCCGATGCTCGGGCGGGGCCGCAGGCACAACTGCCAGCGGCCCCGCCACGGCCGAGGGACCTGGCCGTCGCCCATCAACGTCGACAGGCTCCCGCTCCACTTCGACGCCGAGCTGCCGCGCGTGCCTGGCGCCCGTGACAGCCCGGCTCGAGTGTCACTGGCGTCGGGCCAGAACACCCCGGTCAGTCTGGAAGGGTTGGCCCGGCGCAAAACCTGTGCCGGAACGCGTAGCACCTCCGTCGACCGGGAGAGAAGCATGACCATCAAGGACATCGGGCCCGAACCTCAGAGTTTCGACCTTGAGCAGGCGACGCTGGAGAACACCAACTACCGCTCGGTCGCCTGGTCCGGGAAGTACCTCCAGCTGACCCTCATGTCGATCCCGGTGGGCGAGGACATCGGCCTGGAGGCGCACCCGGAGACCGACCAGTTCCTCCGGCTCGACGCGGGCCGCGGCCGCGTTCAGATGGGCAGCGCGAAGGACCGCCTCGACTTCGATCAGGAGGTCGAGGACGGCTGGGCGGTCTTCGTACCCGCCGGCACGTGGCACAACGTCACCAACGTCGGTGACGAGCCCATGCAGCTCTACGCCGTCTACGCCCCGGTCCACCACGCCCCGGGCAAGATCCACGCAACCTTCGCCGACGCGGAAAGCGACGAAGGGTCGGGCAACGACGAACCCCCGACCTGGTCGGTCCAGCCCACCCACCACCCCGCGGACAAGCACGCCTGACCACCAGCGGGGGCCCAGGAGAACAGGCGAGCACCAGGTCGCTGACCTGGCTCTGCTATGGAGCGGATGCCGGACCCGGATCGGCTTCCGGCACACGATCCGCTGACCGGGTCCGGTCGGTCCTCGCGGTATGCACCGCGCGTGGCGCCGGTTGCCGCGCAGTCCTCCCGCGACGACACCGCAAGCCCGGTCCCCCTCACCCAGAGGGAGCCACCAATCGCCGGCGGGTGGCACCCGAGGCGCCATCGCGGCCTCAAGGCGCCGGCCGACGTCGGCGCGGCCCGGGAGGTGCTCGGCGGCGATCGTGGGCGTCGCCACCTCGGGCTGTATCCGCCCCGCACGACCACGTCCACCCGTTGCACCCCGCGCGCCGACCGGGCGGACCCGGCCCGGTCCCGGTCAGGGACGGGCAGGCCCGGTTCCCGCGAGCACCTCGGGGCGCAGCAGGGAGGTGAGCCGTTCGGCCGGCAGCAGCCCCCGTTCCAGGACCAGCTCGGCCACACCCCGGCCGGTGGCGAGGGCCTCCTTGGCGATGTCGGTGGCGGCGGTGTATCCGATGTGCGGGTTCAGGGCGGTCACCAGGCCGATGGAGTTCTCGACGGTGGCTCGCAGCATCTCGGTGTTGGCGGTGATGCCGCTCACGCAGCGTTCTGCGAGGGTGAGGCAGGCCGCGCGCAGGTGGGTGATGGACTTGGACAGCGAGTGCAGGATGACCGGCTCGAAGGCGTTGAGCTGGAGCTGTCCGGCTTCGGCGGCCATGGTGATGGTGATGTCGTTGCCGATGACCTCGAAGGCGACCTGGTTGACGACCTCGGGGATCACGGGGTTGACCTTGCCGGGCATGATGCTGGAACCGGCCTGGACCGGGGGCAGGTTGATCTCGCCGAGTCCGGCGCGGGGCCCGGAGGACAGCAGGCGCAGGTCGTTGCAGGTCTTGGACAGCTTGACGGCGACGCGCTTGAGGACACCGGACATCTGGACGAAGGCGCCGCAGTCCTGGGTGGCTTCGACCAGGTCGGGAGCGGTGACCAGGGGCAGGCCGGTGATGCCGACGAGGTGGCGGCGGGCGGCCTCGGCGTATCCGGCCGGGGCGTTGAGACCGGTGCCGATGGCGGTGGCGCCGAGGTTGATCTCGTGGATGAGTCCGAGGGCTTCCGCGAGCCGGCTGCGGTCCTCGTCCAGCATGACGGCGAAGGCGGAGAACTCCTGTCCGAGCGTCATCGGCACGGCGTCCTGGAGCTGGGTGCGGCCCATCTTCAGGACATCGTGGAACTCGGCGGCCTTGCGGGCGAAGACGTTCTGCAGGACGGCCATGGCGTCGAGGAGACCGCGCACGGCGAAGACGGTCGCGATGCGCACGGCGGTGGGGTAGACGTCGTTGGTGGACTGGCCGAGGTTGACGTCTTCGTTGGGGTGCAGGTGCCCGTACTCGCCCCTGGAGTGGCCCAGCAACTCCAGTGCCCGGTTGGCGATGACCTCGTTGGCGTTCATGTTGGTCGAGGTGCCCGCGCCGCCCTGGATGACGTCAACGACGAACTGGTCGTGGAGCTCGCCACCGCGGATCTCCTGGCAGGCCGCGACTATGACGGCCGCCTTCGCGGGCTCCAGCAGGCCGAGTTCCCCGTTGGCGAGGGCCGCGGCCTCTTTGACGGCGGCGAGGGCATCGATCAGGTGCGGGTAGGTGGAGATCGGCGTGCCGGTGATGGGGAAGTTCTCGGTGGCGCGCAGGGTGTGGACGCCCCAGTAGGCGCCGGCCGGAACGTCGCGGTCTCCGAGCAGGTCGTGTTCAGTGCGGCTGGAGGCGGTCAAGGCGGTCAAGGCGGTCACGGGTGTGCGGATCCTCTTCCTGAGGTGGGCGGATCGAAGGTGGGGATAGGGGCAGGCGGGTGTCAGGCGATTGCGGTGACGGGGGCGCCGGGCGGGTCCAGGGCCGCTACCGGCCGGATGCCTCCGACGGTCCGGCCGCCACCGGTCACGGGCTCGCCCGTGAACCCGGCGAGCAGCCGGGGCTCGACTCCCGCACGTGCGAGAGCGGCGGCCGTCACGGCCGTACGCGCGCGGTCGGCCCCGTCGGCGACCTTCACGGCGACGGCCCGGCCGTCGGGCAGCGCGGCCAGCTGGACGCCCTCGAAGCCGTCCTTGGCCAGCAACCCGGGCACCGCGCGCATCAGTGCGGCGGTATCCCGCCCGGTACCGGAGGCCATCTCCGGGTGGAGGCGCAGTGCGTTCGCCACGCGGTGCTCGGCGGTGTCCGGGGCGGCCGTGGCGATGCGGGCGGCCGCGCGGGCCAGGCCGTGCAGGGACACCGCGAACAGCGGGGATCCGCAGCCGTCGACGGTGACGTTCGCGATGTGCCGGCCGGTGAGCTCCTCGACGACCTCGGCGATCGCCCTCTGCAGCGGGTGGTCCGCGTCGAGGTAGCTTTCCAGGGGCCACCCGGACAGCTTGCACAGGTACAGCATCGCCGCGTGCTTGCCGGAACAGTTCTGGGCGAGGCGGGACGGCCCGCGGCCCGCGCGCAGCCAGGCGTCCCGGACGGCCGGGCCGTAGGGCAGGTCGGGGACGTTGCGCAGGTCGGCCTCGGTGAGACCGGCCAGCTCCAGGACCCGCCGGACACCCGAGAGGTGGGGCTCCTCGCCGGAGTGACTGCCCATCGCGAGGGCGAGCAGGGCTCCGTCGAGCGGCAGGCCGGCCCGCACCATGGCGACGGCCTGGACCGGCTTGAGCGCCGAGCGCGGATAGCAGGCGGCCTCGATGTCCCCGATGCTCGTCCGGACCTCGCCCTCGCCGTCGAGGATGGCGACGGAACCGTAGTGGACCCCCTCGATCATGCCGCCCCGCATGACGTGGGCGACGGGGGCGTGCCGGGGCTCGCGGATCGCGGGCGCGTCCGCGAGGAAACTGCTGCGCATCACTGCCTCGTTCTGTGGTGGGTCGCTGCTGACCGGGGGTGGCGACCGCCACCCCCGGGCGCCGGCGGACGGGCGGGCGTCCGGCTCAGCCGTCGCTCCGGGCGGCGGCGCGCGCCACGCGGCCGCGGACCGCGAACCAGCCGGCGACCAGTGCCGCGGCGATCAGCGGTACGCACAGCACGGTGGTGCGCCCCGCGCCTCCGTCGGCGTACATGAGGACCAGGACGGTGGCGAGGAAGGCCAGCGTCACGAGTTCGGTCCAGGGGGAGCCGGGCAGGCGGTAGGAGGGGCGGGTGAGTTCGCCGTTGCGGGTCTTCCGCCAGAAGAGGAGGTGGCAGACCATGATCATGCCCCAGGTGGCGAGGATGCCGATCGCGGCGAGGTTGAGGACGATCTCGAACGCGTCCGCGGGGACCACGAAGTTGAGCCCGACGCCCAGGACGCACATGCCGCTGGTGAGGAGGATACCGCCGTAGGGGACCTGGGTCCGGCTGAGCCGTGCGGTGAACCGCGGGGCGGAGCCGTTGACGGCCATCGAGCGAAGGATGCGGCCGGTGGAGTAGAGGCCGGAGTTGAGTGAGGACATGGCCGCGGTGAGCACGACCAGGTTCATCACGTCGGCGGCCGCCGGGACGCCGATGTGGGAGAGCACGGTCACGAACGGGCTCTGGCCCGCGCTGTAGCTGCTCCAGGGCATCAGCATCGACAGCAGGACGACCGAGCCGACGTAGAAGAGGCCCACGCGCCACATGATCGAGTTGATCGCCTTCGGCATGATCTCCTCGGGCTTCTCGGTCTCGCCGGCCGTGACGCCGACCAGTTCGACGGAGGCGTAGGCGAAGACGACGCCCTGGATGATCAGCAGCATGGGGAGCAGGCCGTGGGGGAAGATCCCGCCGTTGTCGGTGATCAGGGCAGGGCCGGGGACGGTGCCGTCGACGGGGTGCCGGGTCGCCAGGAGGAAGATCGCGATCCCCATGAAGACGACCAGGGCGCCGACCTTGACGATGGCGAACCAGAACTCCAGTTCGCCGAAGATCCGCACCGAGATGAGGTTCACGGTGAGGACCACGGCCAGGGCTATGAGGGCGATCACCCACTGGGGGACATCGGAGAACAGGTGCCAGTAGTGGGTGTAGGTGGCCACGGCGGTGATGTCGGCTATGCCGGTGGTCGCCCAGTTGAGGAAGTACATCCAGCCCGCGGTGTACGCGCCCTTCTCCCCCATGAACTCACGGGCGTAGGAGACGAAGGCGCCGGAGGACGGCCGGTACAGGACCAGCTCGCCGAGCGCGCGCACGACGAGGAAGGCGAAGATCCCGCAGACGGCGTAGGCGACGAACAGGGAGGGCCCGGCGTCGGCGAGGCGTCCGCCCGCGCCGAGGAAGAGCCCGGTACCGATCGCGCCGCCGATGGCGATCATGTTGACGTGACGGGGTTTCAAGGACTTGCTGTAGCCGGTGTCACCGGCGTCGACGTGACGGGTCGTGGGGCGCTTCTCGTCTTTGAGGAACTGCTCGCTCACGCCTCGGGTCTGCCTTCCGTAGGGGCGGTGGTGCGCTGGGGGCGCACGATGTTGGTGAGGGTCGTCTCGACCCGTCGCAGGTGGTGGGACATGGCCTCCACCGCGTCGTGCTCGCTGCCGTCGACCAGCGCCTCCAGGATGGCCCGGTGCTCGCAGTTGGACTGCTCGCGCCGGCCGCCCAGTTCGTTGAGGAAGGTCGACTGACGCGCCAGTGCGTCGCGGATCTCCTCGATGACGCGGCGGAAGACGGGGTTGCGGGAGGCCTCGGCCACGGCCAGGTGGAACACGGTGTCCATCGCCACCCACGCGGTGGTGTCGGTCTCCTGCTCCATCCGGTCCAGCAGATGGCCCAGGTGGTCCAGGTCCTCGGGGGTGCGGCGCAGCGCGGCGTACCCGGCGACCGGGATCTCGACGTGCCGGCGCACTTCCAGCAGGTCGCTGGCGGCGTAGTCGCCGAAGGTGGGCTCCTCGACCGTGTTCGCGAGGACGAAGGTGCCCTTGCCGCTCTTGGACGCGGTCAACCCCATGGCCTGCAGGGCTCGGAGCGCCTCCCGCAGTACGGGCCGGCTGACCTCCAGGGTGCGGCACAACTCGGCTTCGGAGGGGAGCTTGTCGCCCACGGCGTACTCACCGCGCTCGATGGCGCTGCGCAGGTGGCGGAAGATCGCTTCCACGGCACTGACGCGCCGCGGAAGGGGGCCACCTGTCTGGCTGTCTGACAGGTTCACGCTGTGATCCTGAGGGGTCCGCCCCGGGGTGTCAAGGCACCCGTGCCGGGAAAGTCCGGCCCGGCACGCTTCGCACCGTGCGCGCGTTCCGTCCGGCCGTCCGGGCGGGAGCGGTACCTCCGGCGGAGCCCGCGGCAGCCACCAGGGCCCGCACGGCCGGCGCGTCGGCGCCCATCTCCGGGTGCCACTGGACACCCAGGGCGAAGCGGTGCCGGGTGCTCTCGATGGCCTCGACGGTGCCGTGCGCCGCACGGGCGGCGACGACCAGTCCCGCGCCGAGGCGGTCCACCGCCTGATGATGGTGCGTGGCGACCTGGTGCGTCCCCGGCAGCAGGGCGCCGACCCGGGTACGGTGGTCACGGCGTGGGAGCAGAAGTGGCCCCGGTAGGGGTTGTGGCCGTCGTGGCCCACCTGGTCGGGCAGGTGCTGGATCAGGGTGCCGCCCTCGTGTACGTTCATCAGCTGCATCCCCCACACCCCGAGCACGGGTATGTCGCGGGCGAGGCCGGCGGCCAGTACACGCCGGCCGCCGGCAGCGCAGGTCCGGGCCGGGGCCGCGCCGTTTCGATTGCGGATCACGTGCTGCGCTGGTCGCGGGTGTCCCGGCGAAGCTGGTCGGTGTGGCGGGTGAGGGCGTCGATGCGTTCGGCGAGATCGGCGTCCTCGGGCCGCAGGTGGGGCCGGGTGTCGGCCAGGGGGCGCACGAGGCGGGCGGTGTCGTTGTGGGCGAGGGCCTGGTTCAGGTCGCCGATGGCGCCCTCGGGCGAAGGGCGTGGAAGTCGACGCCGTGAGGGGTGTCCGCGGCGAGGTCCTCCATCCGTGCCAGGACCTCCCGTGCCTCGCGGTGACGCCGGGCGGGCCGGCTGCGTCCGCCGTTGCGGTGCGGCGCCCGGCTCGGGTTCAGGCTGGGCGAGCCGAGAGGGGTTCGGGCCTTCATCAGCCCGCCCGCCTCCCCCCACGTCCTCATGTGCGAGCACGTACGACGGCTTCCGCAGCCGCCCTTGCGACCTGTCATGAAGCCACCACCCGGACCGTACGGTCCTGCCACTGATTGCGTTCGGTTGTTCCCTTCCCCGGCATACGTCGGCGTGTTGGGTGCAGACGCGATTCGCGGCGCGGCCGTTGGTACATTTGGCCGATCATGATGCAGGTGGGAGTTCTCGGGCCGCTGGATGTTCGGGTCGACGGGCGGCCGGTGACGGTCGGACGTCGGCATGCGCGGACCATCCTGGGAATCCTCCTTTCGGCCCGGGGCCGAAATGTCCCGGTCGACCGGCTCGTCGACGTGCTCTGGACGCAGCGGCCGCCTGCCAAGCCCACCACTTCTCTGCACTCCTACGTCTCCAACCTTCGCGGCATCCTGGAGCCGGACCGGCCCGCCCGAACTCCGTCCCGGATCCTCGTCAGCAGTCCGGAGGGGTACGCGCTCCGGCTCGACGACGACGCCGTGGACGCCTGGCGCTTCGAATCGGTGGTGAGCCGCGCCAGGGCGCTGCCTTGTGCCGAGGCCGGTCCGTTGCTGGACGAGGCGCTCGGCTTGTGGCGGGGTGAGGCCTACGGAGAGTGGGGGCCCGGCTCATGGGCGGGCGCGGAGATCGCGCGGCTCGACGAACTGCTGCTCATGGCACATGAGCTGGCGATGGCGAGCAGCCTCGGGGTGGGGCGGCCGCACGAGGTGGTGCCGGCCGCGGAGGCGCACGTACGCCGTCATCCGCTGCGCGAGGAGGGATGGCGGCTGCTGGCTCTGAGTCTGTGGGCGACCGGGCGTCAGGGCGACGCGCTCGCGGCGCTGCGGCGCGCGGCCGCCGTGTGCGCCGAGGAACTCGGGCTGGACCTCGGGGCCCGGCTGGTCGAGCTGGAGGGGGCGATCCTCCGCGGCGACCTGGATGTCCTGTCGGCCGCGGTACCGGCCCCGGTCACCCCGAGCGCGTCCGTTGTGCTGGTCGAACCGTCATCCTCGCGAACTGTGACCGTAGTTGGCGTGGCCGACGAGTCAGGCGTACCCGCGGCTGTCGGCAGCGGAGCGGCGCCCGCTTCCCCGGCGCCCTTCGTCGGGCGGCGGCGTGAACTGGAGGTGCTGGAACGGGCGGCAGAGGCGGGCCTTGGGGGCGGAGCGGTCGCGTTGGTCGCGGGTGAAGGCGGTGCGGGGAAGACCGCCCTCCTGGCCCGTTTCGCCGATTCACTGCGGGCGCGGGGCTGGACGGTGGTGGCGGGCCGGTGTCCGGACGACGCGGGCGTCCCGGCGGCGTGGGCCTGGACGGAGGCACTGGGTGAACTGGCGTGCCTCCTCCCGCCGGAGCACGTGGGGCCGTTGTCCACGCTGATCGACCCTCTGGGCGCCACGGTCCCGCCGCACGGCGACGCTACGGCCGGCCGGTTCCGGCTGCACACCGCGTTCGCCCGATGGCTGGCTTCGGCAGCGGCGCGCTGCCCGCTAGCCGTGATCATCGACGATGTCCACGAGGCCGACGAGGAGACGCTGGCCCTGCTGGGCCGGGCCGCCGGCGTCGAGGGTGTCCCGCTGCTGGTCGTGGCCGCCTACCGGCAGGGGCATGCCGACAGTCGTCTCGCACCGACGATGGCCGCACTCGCCCGCCGTGATCCCTTCCGCGTCGCACTGACCGGACTCGACGTCACCGAAGTCCGTACGCTCGTGCGTTCGCTCTGCGGCCGGGAGGTGGACGCCGAGGTGGTAGCCGTGCTCGCGGAACGCACAGGCGGGAACCCCTTCTTCGTCGGTGAGAGCGCCCGCCTGCTGACCGCCGGCGACGCGGCGCAGGCAGTCGCCCGCGTGCCCGACGGCATCCGCGACGTCGTACGCCAGCGGCTCGCCCGACTGCCCCAGGAAGCCGCCGATGTCGTACGGCTGGCCGCAGTCGCAGGCAGCGAAACCCATGTCGCGGTGCTGCGCGAAGCCTCCGGCCTGTCACCGGCCGCCGTCGTGGGGGCACTGGAGCTCTGCATCGCGGACGGACTGCTGACCGAACGGGCCCCCGGCCACGTCTCGTTCACACACCCGCTGCTGCGCGACACCGTCTACGGCGACCTCACCGGACTGCGACGCGGCCTATTGCACGGACGACTGGCCGACACCCTCGCCAGTCTGAGACCGGACGACCTGCCCGCCCTCGCCGTCCACTTCACCCGGTCGGGCGACCCGGCGAAGGCCCGGCAGGCGGTGGGATTCGCGCTGCGTGCCGCCGAACTCGCCGAGCACCGCTACGCCCACGACGTGAGCGTCGACCTGCTCCACCAGGCCCTTGACGCCGCCGAGCTGATACCGGCCCGCGCCGACGAACGGGCCGAGCGCGCGGTCGGCCTGCTCGGCGCCCTGCTGCGTGCCCACGTCCGGGCCGGGTCCGGTGACGCAGCCATCATCACGCGTCACCGTGCCCTTGAGGTCGCCGAACGGGCCGGTCGTGAGGACCTCGCCGTCGCCGCGTTCACGGCGTGGACCGAACCCACCCCGTGGCTGACCCGCAGCCACCAAGGCGTGGACCTGCACGTGGTCGACACTCTGGACCGGCTGACCGTCAGGCCGGGCCTGGCGCCCGCGGACCTCGCCCGGCTCCTGCAGGCGCGGGTGGACGAACTGCCCGAGGACACCGACGGAAGAGCCCGGGAAGCGGCCGAGCAGCAGCTCGGTCTCGCCCGCAGCGCAGGGGACCCGAACCTGCTCGCGGCCGCCCTCACCACGATGACGAAGCTGCTGCCGCACGAAACGCAGGCCGCTCGGTGCATCCCCGTGGTCGCCGAGTTGCGGGCACTGACCAAGAGGCACGACCTGCCCGCCTACCGGTGGGTGTGTGAGCAGGTGGACGCGATGATCTCCGCCATCGGCAACGATTCGGAGGCCGTCGAGCGCCACGCCCGCCTGGGTCTGGCCGTCGCACGCCGGTACCGCATGCCGGAGGCCGAGGCGGCCAGCCTCTCCACGCTGGCCATGCTCGCCCACGCCCGGGGGCACTTCGCGCAGGCGGAGGACCTGTACGGGCAGGTCCGGGAGCGGCTGGTCCGGCACAACGCCCCGCGCGCCGCCGACCTCCACGCCCGGGGCTTGATCACGATCCGGCTGAGCCAGGGCCGGGTCGCGGAGATCGAACCGCTGGCCCGTACGGTGGCCGCCGCCTGGGGCACACGCGGTGGAGAAGCGCTGGCGCTGGTCCTCGCGCTCCAGGGCAGGTTCGAGGAGGCGCGCGCGGTCCGCTTCGAGCCGGATCCCGTGAAGGACCACTTCTACGGGGTACGCCTCGGAGCCCGCGCCCGACTGGCTTGTCTGCTCGGCGACACCGAGGCGGCAGCCGCGCTCGTCCCCCTGCTGCATGTCCTGCGGAACCAGCTCGGTTCGGCCGCCACGACCGCCTTCTGCACCCGCCCCCTGGCCCTCGCCCTGGGCGAGCTGCATGCTCTGCTCGGTGACGTGCCCGCCGCGCGCTCGGCCTTCCGGGAAGGCGCCGAAGTGGCCGCGATGTGGGGGTCGGAGCACGGCGAAGCGGCTGCCGCGGAAGGCATCAGGTCCCTGGCGCAGGCTCACGCGGTCTGACCGGACCAGGCGCTTGGCAATCCCCGGGCAGGGCGGCCGGGCTGATGCCAAGCGGATGCCCAGCCGATGCCAATGCCCGAGTGCCAGCATGGTGGTCAACACGGAGTCGGCTGTGCCGGGCACCCCTTGTGGACCGTTCCCGGCGTCATCGCCGGCGGCCGAGAGCCCGGCACGCTCCCGCGCCGCTCCGTATCCCCGTCCCAAGGAGAGTTCCACCATGGCCCTCATCTGCGGTCACGACGCGCCTGCCTACGGCCTGCCCCTGTGCGAGCACATCCGGACCGCCACCGCGGTCCCGCTCGACCACTACGTCCACTACACCGGTCGGGGCGTGGAGCGGCAGCACATCTGTGGAATCTGCCGCCACGAGGCCGCCACGGCGGCATCCGCGGCGGTGTGCGAAGACTGCTTCGATGCGTGCGAGGGCAGCTCGCTCGGCGTGGTCGGTCTCCCGCAGACCATCGATGCGTCCCGGCCGGTTCCGGGCATGGTGCAGAACACGCAGTTGCCCGCCGAGGCGGGCCCGGTCCTGGACATCGCGCCGACGGAGCACGGTTTCGTGCTCCTGTGCGACGACGGACGGATCCTGCGCTGGGACACGGACTCCGACACCTGTACCGAGGCCGCCCGCAGCACGGTCACCGTGCCGGCCGACGCCAGGCCCTGGGTCGGTCATGAGCAGGCCCTGCGGCTGCACGCCTCCCGAAACGGTGCCTTCGCCGCCGTCGTCGTCGACCACGGCCGCACGGGAGAGGTCGTCGACCTGTCCACGGGAGCCGTCACCCTCTCCCTGGAGAACGACGGGTACTACAGCCACACCGTGCCGTTCTCCCTGGCCTTCACCGAGCACGCCGGACACACCGTGGTCCTGTACCGGAGGAAGTGGAGGATCATCGAAGCCGCGGACGCGGCGACCGGCACCGTGCTGACCCGGATACCGATGGTCGAACCCCACACGGCCTGGGCGGGCTACTTCCACGGGGCGCTGCACCTCAGCCCCGCCGGCACCAGGATCGCGTCGGACGCGTGGTGGTGGCACCCCGTCGGCCGGCCCTTCGCCTGGACCCTGGAGCGGTGGCTCACCCACGGCGAAGGCGCCTGGACCGAGGGCACCGACCGGTGGGAGCTGCCGAGCTGCGAGGATCACTGGAACCGTCCGGTCGCCTGGCTCGACGAGGAGCACCTCGTCCTCGGTGGTCTGGGCGACGACGGGCAGGAACTGGTCCCGGGTGCCCGGGTCTTCCTCCTCGGCCGTGAGTCCGGCGAGAGCACACTCGAGGAGGTCGCGACGTTCGGCGGACCGGACGGCCGTTTCTTCGCCGCGGACGGCCTGCTGTTCTCCTCCTCGCAGGCAGGCCTGGAGATCTGGGACCCGACCAGAGGCTCCCGCCTCGGCACGCTCGCCGGTTTCCGGCCCACCCACCACGACCTGGCTCGCGGCGAACTCGTCGAACTCTCCGCCATCGGGCTGCGGCGCTGGAGCACGGCCCATGTCGAACGCTGACACCCCCACCCCGGTCCGGCGACGGCCCCGGGCCCGCCGCCGCTGGAAGGCTCCTCGGATCCCGGCACGCAGTATCACCCGCGAGCACATGGACGCCCTCCACGACTTCCTGCTCCGGCGCACCGCCTACCTCGTCGAAGCCCACCCGCCCGGCACCGAGGAACATCGGATGGCCGACACCCTGCACCGGGCCATCGACCAGACCTGGGCGGAGCTACAGGACTCCTATGACTTCTACCACCGAGGCGACGCCGACATGGAGATCGAACTCGCCGGGACCTGGAACAGCCTGCGCATGTTCAGCACCTCCTGGATGCGGGCCCCGGACTACGACGAGCGCCTCTGGCCCCCGGCCGAGTACGAGAGCCTCCTCATCACCTCCATGCCCACCGAACCCTGAGGACGCCCCCAAACGCCGATCCGTCCATCCCGGAGCATCCATGCAGTCCCGTTCCCTGCCCTCCCGCCGAATGCCGGGCGTATTCGCCGCAGCCTTCGCCGCCGTCCTCATCGAGCTACCGTAATCGCGGAGACCATCGCCGGGCGATGCTTGGCGGAAGCGGACGTCCTGAGCGACCAGTCACCCCCCGACCGGCGGGCGCCGCCGGGTCACAGGGCGCCGTGCCGGAAAGCGTAGGCCACCGCCTGGGTGCGGTTGCGCAGGCCCAGCCGACCCGTCACCCCGCTGATCACCTGCTTGATCGTACGCTCGGAGTAGTTCAGTCTGCGCCCGATGTCCGCGGTGTCCAAGCCCTCCGCGAGCAGCCGCAGCACCTCCACCTCCCTGGTGCCCAGCCCCGAGAACGTAAGCCCGGCGGGTTCCAGCACGCTGCTACGCAGACCGAGCACCTGGTCGATGAGTGCTCCTTGGAGCCCTGACGGCAGCACGGCGTTGCCCCGGGCCGTCTCCCGGACGGCCTCGGCCACCGGATCGAATCCTGCCGCGGTGCGTGCCACCACGCTGCGCAGCCCGTATTGCACGGCGGGCAGGACATACCGGTCGGGGACCTCAGCGGTCACCAGCACTGCCCCGGCTCCCGGATCGTGCGCGTCGGCGGCCAGCGAACGCAGGAGATCCAAGGTGGCGCCGGTGAACCGGTCCGCGAAAACGAGGTGCACATTGGCCCGGTGCCGCTCTGCAGAGGGCAGGGGCCGCAGCCCGGCGTAGTCGCGCAGCCGCGCCCGCGCACCCTCTGCCGTCAAGGCGTCCTCGGCTGTCACCAACACGCCCACCGGCCCGCACCGGGGGCTGCCGTGCCGGGAACCGCCGGGTGCGGACCTGCGGCGCGGAGGTACTACCGCTCCTACCCTGTCGGCGGGAACGGATGAGGTGGCCGGAGCCGGGACGGGGAGGGTGAGGAGCACGGGGGTGCACCGCCGATCTGGTGTCCGGGCCGACGGCCGGAACCGGGGCCCGCGGGAGGGGTTGTTGCGGCCGCGCGGCCGGTCTGCGCGGCGAACCACCACGGCCGCCGCCGCGGTCTCTCCCACCCTGCCCTGGACCGCCTGGCATCGGCTTGGCATCCGCTTGGCGTCTGCCTGTCGCGACGGGAACTGCCCCGTCCGAACATGTGGTTCCCGTCTGCG
Organism: Streptomyces sp. NPDC059874; assembly: GCF_042731135.1. Lineage (NCBI taxonomy): Bacteria > Bacillati > Actinomycetota > Actinomycetes > Kitasatosporales > Streptomycetaceae > Streptomyces > Streptomyces sp. NPDC059874. Next base: position 107,781 of record NZ_JBHWJY010000003.1, on the reverse strand, counting down.
CCCGGCTCTGCCCGAACGGACGCGGGAACGCGTCCGATCAGGCGGCCGCATGCCGCAACGGGCCGGAATCGAATATTCCGTCGGATGGAATGGGACGACCGGCGGACGGCCCTGCGGCCATCTGCCCGGAACACCACTTCGAGGAGACACCACCATGGCACTCGCCTGCGGCCACGACGCCCCCGCCTACGGCCTCCCGGTCTGCGAGCACATCCGGACCGCGACCGACGAGGTCGACTTCTCCATCCGCTACACCGGGCACGGCCTCGAGCACCAGCGGATATGCGCCCTGTGCCGCGAAGAAGCCCAGCACGGCCGGCCGGTCACCACCGGCCGCATCTGTGAGGACTGTTCGGACACCTCGTACGGGAGCGTGGTCGACTCCGTCGGGCGCCCTGAGACCATCGACGCCTCCCGCCCCGTCCCGGGCGCCGGACCTCTGGTCCCGTTCCCCGCGGAAACGGGTACGGTCCTGGACCTCGCTCCCACCGAGCGGGGACTGCTGCTGCTCGCGGCCGACGGGCGGATCCTGCTGTGGGACGCCGAGGCGGGCTCCTGCACGCACCTGGCCACCACCGGCGTCAGCGTGCCGGCCGATGCGGAGCCGTGGAACGGGCACGACAAGGCCCTGCGGCTGCACGCCTCCCGCAACGGCCGGTTCGCCGCCGTCGCCGTCGACTTCGGCCGCACTGGCGAGGTGATCGACCTGACCACCGGAGCGGTCACCACGGTCCTGGAGAACGACGGGTACCACAGCGAGACCGTCCCCTACTCCCTCCTGTTCACCGAGCACGCCTGCCGCGACGTCGTCCTGCACCGCACCCGGTGGAACCGGATCGCGGGCACGGACCCGGCGACCGGCGAGCCCGTCCTCCTGATGCCGAAGTCCGAGAAGGAGGCCGCCTGGGCGCACAGCTTCCACGGCCAGCTCCACCTCAGTCCGGGCGGCACCCGCCTGGCATCGGACACCTGGCTGTGGCACCCGCTGGGCCAGCCCGTCACCTGGGACCTCGCCCGGTGGTTCGCCGACGGGGAGTCCGCCTGGCACGGCGAGCAGCCCGCCGTCGAATACCGGCTGCTGCCTCCCTGCGAGTACCACTGGAACCGGCCCATGGTCTGGCTGGACGAGGCGCGGATCGTCCTCGGTGGGCTCGGAGACGACGACGAGGCAGTGGTCCCCGGCGCCCGCGTCTTCGACGTCACCCGCATGGTCGACCTCGGCGTCCACGGCTCGGGGCCCGACGAGACGGCGACGTTCGGCGGCCCGGAAGGCCGGTTCTTCGCCGCTGACGGCCTGCTGTACTCGGCAGGCGGACCCGGCCTGGAGATCTGGGACCCCACCTCCGGCGCCCGCATCGGTTCCGTCCCCGGCTTCCACCCCACCCACCACGACACCGTCCGCCGCGAACTCGTACAGCTCACCGCGGACGGCGTCCGCCGCCGCCCGACGACCGAAAGCCTGCCCACCGGCTGAAGGACGGAGGCCTGTGTGCTGCGCGGACAGCCACCACTCCTGTCAGAGGGTTGCCGTCTGCCGTTGCTCAGGCGGGAGCTTGGTCCGTGACTGGTCCGGAGACGGAGGCTGAGAGACCGAATCGACTACCTCGGGTAATGGAGGGGAGTCGTAACCACGTCGGGCGAGAGCAGCATGCCGAGCAACTCCTGGTCAGGCCCGTGGCCGTGGTGTCCTGATGCTGACTTTTGCTGACTTTGAGGGACGCGTAACGCTCTGACCTGCGGAAACGTGGAGCGATCCAATGGTTCTGGAACTGGATCGGGCGCTCCCAGGAGGAGATCGAACAGTTCCGCGAGGACTGGATGAACGGCACCCGCTACGGCGAGGTGAAGGGTTACGACGGCCCTCCGATTCCGGCTCCAGAGCTTCCCGCAACTCGCCTGAAACCTCGGGGGCGTGTGCGTTGACCTGGTTGTTTGCCTGGGGCGAGGGTCGGGTGTGGTAGTTGCTACCGGCCCTCCGCTTTTGGGTTGGCGGGGGAGGTTGCTGGACACGGTGCGAGAGCCTTCGGTGCCGACGGTCGAGTCTCACGTGTTGCAGGCTGTCGCCAAGTTTGGTCGGACGAATGCTGACCCTTTGCTGACTTTACTGACGAGTAGTTAGATCTTGGTTGCCGGTCAGGCGAGTCCTCTGGCCAGTGAAGGGCAGTGGTGGCCGCCGCCGCGCCCTCGGCTCCAACCGTCGCGACTTCGGATCCGGCCGGACGTGCGATTCGTGGATGAAGCGTGCGTGGCGGATCTTGTGTACAACTGACAACGCCCTTGCCTATCCCGCCGAGGCATTCTCGCCCTGGCAGCCGTGGTCAAGATCGAAGGGCGACGTCCAGATATCGCTGGACCGGCTTGAAGAGTCCGTACGGGATGTACTGCGGGATCTCCGGCAGGGTCACCCACGCGACCTCGGCGATTTCATCGGCGTCCGCCACGTGCGCGGTCCCACCGGCCACCTCGCAGGCCGTGTACGACACTTGCCGGCCGGTGATTGGATGGACCCGCTCGCCCAGCGGAGCAACGGCGACCACGTCCAGGCCGGCCTCCTCGCTCGTCTCGCGGACGGCGGCTTCCTCGCAGGTTTCGCCCGGTTCGACTTTGCCCGCCGGGAACTGCCACGAGAGTTGGCCCTCTGCAACTTGTCGCCGTACGAGCAGTACTCGACCCTCGTGAACCACAACGGCCCCGGCAACGCGATGCTCAGGTTGAGCATCGCCACTCACCGACGCCTCTCGGTCACTCACGGCGGCCGCCGTCGTCTGGGGCGAGAAGGCGCTCTAGTGTCGACGGGACGTCAGGGCCTGGCGACTTTCGCGAGCCCCTCGTTGTTACTGCGATGCGTTGCATGGGTGCGGCTCTCCGATCCTCATCCCTCGAAGAGTATTTCTTCCACCGCGGCCGGCGCCGCTGCCTGCTGCTGTGCGCGCTCGAACTCGAGCTGCCACTTTCTTCGCAGCCCGCTCCGCTTGTGCCTGTGCGTGCGATTGATGAAGTGCTCGCCCGTTTCACGGTCGAGGTGTGTTCCCCGGACGTCGAGGCGGCGCAGGATCGCGCCGCTTCCGGGGCGGAGGAGCATCAGGCTGTATACCCACGGTCTGTTGAGGCCTATTCGGAAGCGGAGGTCGAGGCGGCAGGAGAGATCGGTCCGGACGGGAGGGCTGGCCTCGACATTTTTCCGGTTCGGGTGTGAGGGCAACGATGTGCGGTGCGGACCCCTGGTGGCCGTCAGTGTCCCTGGGAGTGGTCGGTGTGAGTGCCGTTGTCCTGGCCCCCTGTCGCCGAGGTGGGGACGGTGAAAGCGGCTGTGCGGACGGTGCCCTGGTGCTTGAAGTCGAGGAAGAGCCGGTAGGTGCCGTTGGTGGGGGCGGTGGCCATGAAGGAGACGGCGGGGCCGGGCTTGGTGGTGCCGTCGCCGGGCTCCCCCTCGGGGTGGACGTGGAGGTAGGCGAGGTCGCCGGCGCGGAGAGCGACGAGGTGGCCGTACGCGCCGAGGTAGGGCTCGAGGTCGGTGACGGGCTTGCCGTCCTGGGTGACGTTCAGGGTCAGGTCACTCATCTTCCCCGCGGCGAGGTTGCCGTCGAGGGTGACGGTGTAACCGTCGACCTCGGATGTGGCCTGTTGGGCGGGCAGAGCTCGGGGCTGGTAGGCCCCGGCGACGGCGAGGTCCGTGCCGAGGGTGAGGGCGGTGGCGTCCTTCTTGGCGGGGGTGAAGTCGGCGAAGACGCGGTAGTCGCCGGCGGCGGGCAGGTTGACGGGGGTGCTCCAGGTGCCGTCGGCGGCGCGGGTGGGGTGCAGGTGGCGGAAGGTGTTCAGGTCACGTGAGGCGACGATGAGGTGCAGTTCCTTGTCGTGAGCCCTGGCGTAGTCGGTGACTGCCTTGCCGTTGTCGTCCTTGATGGCGAAGCGCAGGGGCGCTTCCTGGCCGGCGGTCAGGCGGGGGGTCTGCAGGTCGAGGGTGTAGCCGTCCTGTGAGAGCTGCAGTCCGCCGGGAAGGTCCGCGGTGGTGGGGGCAGCAGTGGTTTCGGTGTGTGCGGCGTGCTGCGCATTGTTGGTCCGGTCCGTGAGCGGTTCGGTGGCCGTCCCGAGGGTGTAGGCGGCGGTGAACGTGGCCGCGAGTGCCGCGCCGAAGATTCCGATCTTGCCTGCCGTGTTCATGGCTCTCTCCTTGGGTGTGGTGTCCGGCGTCGGCGGGTCTGCCGACCGGCTGTCAAGGCGCACCACGATACCCCCCAGGGGTATTTCTGCAACCTGAGCCGATCGCTTGCCATCGGATAGGGGGAGGGGGTATACCTGAGTCATCGCTCGATACCCCCCAGGGGTATCATCTCGAATGTTTGGAGACCGACATGTCCTCGTCCTGCTGCGCCCCGAACAACAGCTGCTCCTCCACCGGCGCCGCCGACACGGTGGTCCTGCAGGGCGTCCGCACGGTGTACGCGGTGACGGGGATGACCTGCGGCCACTGCAAGGCCACCCTCACCAGCGCGATCGGCGCGGTCGATGGCGTCAGCAGCGTCGAGGTCGACCTCGCTTCCGGCACGGTCGCCGTCATCAGCGCGAGCACCCTGGACGACCAGGTGATCGCCGCCGTGGTCGACGACGCCGGTTACGAGCTGACCGGCCACGCGGCCTGAGTCACCGCCGCCACTTACCATCGCCGGGGCCCCCGCCGGGCCCCGGCCGTCCGCCCGCACGAGGAGTTCCGCATGACCACCACCGCAACCGGCGCCGCCGAGGTCGAGCTCGCCATCGGCGGCATGACCTGCGCCTCGTGCGCGGCCCGGATCGAGAAGAAGCTCAACCGGATGGACGGCGTGATCGCCACGGTCAACTACGCCACCGAGAAGGCGAAGGTCACCTACGGAGGTGACGTCACCGTCGCTGATCTCATAGGCACCGTCGAGGCCACGGGCTACACCGCCCGCGAACCCGAACCGCCCCGGGCGGCCGCTGGTGATTCCGGGGAGGGTGGTACCGAGGGGGAGGGCTCGGATGAGGCGGACGGCCTGCGGCCGCTGCGGCAGCGGCTGATCACCGCCCTGGTGCTGGCCGTGCCGGTGATCGCGATGGCTATGGTCCCGGCCCTGCAGTTCGAGTACTGGCAGTGGCTCTCGCTGACGCTGGCCGCGCCCGTGGTGACGTACGCGGCGTGGCCGTTCCACAAGGCGGCGTTCACCAACGCCCGGCACGGCGCCGCCACCATGGACACCCTGATCTCGGTCGGCACCTCGGCGGCGTTCCTGTGGTCGCTGTGGGCCCTGTTCTTCGGTACGGCGGGCACGCCCGGGATGACCCACCCGTTCGAGCTGACCATCGCCCGCTCCGACGGCGCGGGGAACATCTACCTGGAGGCGGCCGCCGGAGTCACCGCCTTCATCCTGGCCGGCCGGTACTTCGAGGCCCGTTCCAAGCGGAAGGCCGGGGCGGCGCTGAAGGCGCTGTTGGAGCTCGGCGCGAAGGACGTCACCGTCTTGCGCGGCGGCCGGGAGGAGCGCATCCCCACCGGCGACCGCAGGTCGGGGACCGCTTCGTGGTCCGGCCGGGCGAGAAGATCGCCACCGACGGCGTGGTGGTCGAGGGGGCCTCGACCGTGGACGCCTCCATGCTGACCGGCGAGTCCGTGCCCGTGGAGGTCGCGGCCGGGGACGGGGTCACCGGAGCCACCCTGAACGCCGGTGGCCGCCTGGTCGTGGAGGCCACCCGGGTCGGCGCGGACACCCAGCTCGCCCGGATGGCCAAGCTCGTCGAGGACGCGCAGAACGGCAAGGCCGCCGCCCAGCGCCTCGCCGACAAGATCTCCGCCGTGTTCGTCCCGGTCGTCATCGCGCTCGCTCTCGGCACCCTCGGCTTCTGGCTGGGCAACGGCGCGGGCTGGACCGCAGCGTTCACCGCCGCGGTCGCCGTACTGATCATCGCCTGCCCGTGCGCCCTGGGCCTGGCCACCCCGACCGCGCTGATGGTCGGTACCGGCCGAGGCGCCCAGCTCGGCATCCTCATCAAGGGGCCCGAGGTCCTGGAGTCCACCCGCAAGGTCGACACCATCGTCCTGGACAAGACCGGCACCGTTACCACCGGCAAGATGACCCTCCTCGCCGTCCACACCGCCGACGGCACCGACGAGGCCGAGGTGCTGCGGCTCGCGGGCGCGCTGGAGCACGCCTCGGAGCACCCCATCGCCCAGGCCGTCGCGCAGGGTGCCGCCGCCAAGGTCGGGGACCTGCCCGTCCCGGAGGACTTCGCCAACATCGCCGGACTCGGCGTCCAGGGAATCGTCGACGGGCACGCGGTCCTCGTCGGCCGGGAGAAGCTGCTGGCCGAGTGGGCGATCGAACTCCCCGCCGCGCTGAAGGAGGCCAAGGCCGCGGCCGAGGCCGCCGGCCGGAGCGCCATCGCGGTGGCCTGGGACGGTCAGGCTCGTGCGGTCCTGGAGGTCGCCGACGCCGTCAAGGACACCAGCGCCGAAGCCATCACCCGCCTCAAGGCCCTGGGCCTGACCCCGATCCTGCTGACCGGCGACAACCAGGCCGTCGCCGAAGCGGTGGCCGCCGAGGTGGGCATTGAGCAGGTCTTCGCAGAGGTGATGCCCGAGGACAAGGTCGACGTCGTCAAGCGCCTGCAGTCCGAAGGCCGCTCGGTCGCCATGGTCGGCGACGGAGTCAACGACGCCGCCGCCCTCGCCCAGGCCGACCTCGGACTGGCCATGGGCACCGGCACCGACGCTGCCATCGAGGCCGGCGACCTGACCCTGGTCCGCGGTGACCTGCGGGCCGCGGCCGACGCCATCCGCCTGTCGCGCAAGACCCTGGGCACGATCAAGTCCAACCTGTTCTGGGCTTTCGGCTACAACGTCGCAGCCCTCCCGCTTGCCGCTGCCGGTCTGCTCAACCCGATGATCGCCGGAGCCGCGATGGCGTTCTCCTCGGTCTTCGTCGTCGGCAACTCCTTGCGCCTGCGGTCCTTCCGTCCCCTGTCCTGAGTCCGAAGGGCGCAGCCCCCGGTCCGGTCACCGCCGGCCGGGGGCTCCCCCCTTTTCGTGGTCATGGGTGCCACAGGCGGAACAGATCGCATGGGTGCATCGTTGTTCTGTATACCCCCAGGGGGTAAGTGACCGTCTCGTCGAGAAGGGATCGCCATGCATGGTTACACCGCCCACAAGGACGACGTTCTCAAGCGGCTTCGCCGGATCGAGGGCCAGGTCCGCGGCCTGCAGCGCCTGGTCGAGGAGGACACCTACTGCATCGACGTCCTCACCCAGGTCGGCGCCGCCACCAAGGCCCTGCAGTCCTTCGGGCTCACCATGCTGGAGGACCACCTCCGCTCTTGCGTCGCCGACGCGATCGCCGAGGGCGGGGACCAGGCCAAGGACAAGGTCACCGAAGCGTCCCAGGCCATCGCCCGCATGGTCCGCTCCTGAACGGCAACGACCCTGTACGGGTGGCTGTCAGCTTCGTCCGGCCCCGCTGCGTGTGGCTGTGACCAGCCAGGAACTGCTGCGCAGCCACACCGCCCCGTCCGCCTCGTGGCGGCGCAGGGTGTCCGTCAGTGCCTGGCGCGGCCGCAACACACGACGGTGCGCTCGAGCGGCGCGCACCCTCAACCCCCGAGTGGTCCGTGCCCTCGGAGCAGCCCATCGCAGATGCCGTCTCCTGGCCTTCCACGTTCGTCCAGGAGACGGAGGCGACCTGCGCGGCAGTTGCTTCACTGGCGTGTGCCGACAGAGAGCAGCACACGCCCCGGCGTTCACCCCGGACTGTGCGGCCCGTCCGGAAGAGCGTGCGATCCAACTGAGCGCGCCTGCAAGGACTGCAGGAAGTCATGAGCGCCCCGCATGGAGGCCGATGTGGATGTTTCAGGGCGCAGAAGCGACCGTGCCGACCCCGACGGGCCGCCGCTGCCCGCGGCGCGTCACGCCCTTCGGCTTGAACACTGACAACACCATCGCGGCAACCAGTGCCAGCAGGGCAAGAATCGCGTGGAGGAGCGGCGACGGATTGCGCACTGCCTCGATCGGCGCATCGGATGCCGCCGCCTGAGCCATCGCCTCGAAGGTACGCATGTACAGCAGCAGTACTCCGGTGCAGACCACGGTGATGCCGAGCTTGAACAGCACCCAGTAGTGCCGCAGCAGGCCCCAGGGCGTCACCCACGACTGCACCAATCCCGTGATCAGTGACGCGAAGGCCAGTGGCACCAGCGTGAGCCAGGCCACCGGTTCCATGATCCGGTACACCCCGCGCACGACGCCGGGATCGGAGCTGGTGACACCCACCAGCGCCAGGACGAGGAAGCAGAAGACCGCGCCCAGCCAGCCGACGCTCGCGCCGATGTGCGTGACCAGAGCCGTCTTCCGCAACCGCGTCGAGGCGGCCATCAGAGACAGACTCCGGACAGCGCGCTCCCGGCGGCGACGACGGTGGTACCCACGACGCCCGGACCGGCCCCGTGCATGTGGCGGCTGGGGCTGTGCTCGCCGCCGACCAGCAGCATCACCACGATCACCAGCACCACGACGATTCCGGCGACGCCGCAGATCTTCACCCAGCGGGGCATGCCTGGGCCTCTGTCACCGCTGCCGGTGGTCCCGTCCATGAAGACTCCTCCTCGACGTACCGCTCTCGATGTCGGACGACTGTATTCCGCATTTTACGAGACAATGTGTCTCGATGTCGATCTCAGTGTATCGATGGCGTCGAACTGTATGCTGGGCGAATGCCGAAGCTGTGGAACGAGACGATCGAGACGCACCGCCGCGAGGTGCGCGAGGCGATCCTCGATGCCACTGCCGCGCTCGTTGCCGAGCACGGACTCAGGGCGGTGACGATGTCCCAGATCGCCGAGCAGGCAGGCATCGGAAGGGCGACGCTCTACAAGTACTTCTCCGACGTCGAGGCGATCCTGGGCGCCTGGCACGAACGACAGGTCGACCATCACCTGCACCACCTCAATCAGGTACGGGACGAGGTGGGCGACCCGGCTGCGCGGCTGGAGGCCGTACTGACGGCGTACGCGCTCTTGACCTCCTCCCGCGGTGGGCACGACGCCGATATCGCGTCCTACCTCCACCACAGCCCGCACGTCGCCCACGCGCACGACCACCTTCACGGCCTTATCAGCAGCCTGATCGCGGAGGCGGCGGCAAGCGGCGATCTCCGCGCCGACACCGACCCTGGCGAGCTCGCCACCTACTGCCTGCACGCCCTCTCCGCAGCCCGAAGCCTGCCCTCCGAAGCGGCCGTCCACCGACTGGTCCAGCTCACCCTGGCGGGCCTGCGCAACCCCGGCTGAGGGCAACGGATAGCATCCGGTTCCATGGCCGGGCAGAGTGTGCACCCTTCGGCCCGGCGCTGGGCCGGGCTGCTCGTGCTGCTCGGGCTCATCTGGTGCACCACGGGCCTGGCCCGCCCTGCCATGTCCGCAGGCGAGGCGATGTCCGCCGTGCCAGAGATGGCCGGCGCGGTCGCAGCCCAGGCTCCGCAGGCACCTGCGCGAGAGCTCCAGGCTGCCGTCGCACCCATGTGCCCCATGGACGTAATGGAGTGCACGCCGTCACTGCAGGATCGCCCGCCGACGTCGGGCCTCTCGCCGGCGGGCGGGCTGGAGCCGGCCCCGTGCGACTCCTTCTCGCCAGGCGCTTCCGGTGCGGTGCGCGCGCCTCCCCAGCCTGCTGCGCGAGGGGGACCTGACCTCCACCGACTGTGCGTGAGCCGGACCTGATCGTGCCGTACTCCACCGGGCCCTGCCCGCTGGAGCGATGACGCCCGATCCTTCCGGCACGCCGTCATGCGCGCGTGCCTCTCCTCTCTCGGAGTTGTTCACGCATGTCCTCCACTCTCAGCCTGCTGCTCAGCGGCGTCGGCACGGGCCTGCTGGCCGGCGGCGCCTCCTGCGCCGCTGTACAGGGCGGCCTCCTCGCCGGGGCCGTATCCCGCCGCGCCCCGGCCAGCCCTGGCGTCCCCCTGCGGGCAGCCGAACCGCTCGCCCCGGTGGGCGCTTTCCTCGTCGGCAAGCTGCTCTCGCACACCGCCCTCGGCGTCCTGCTGGGCATCTTCGGCTCCGCCCTCCAGCCCAGCCCCCGCACCCGGGCTGTTCTGCTGATCGCGGCCGGACTGCTGATGGTGTTCTTCGCCCTGGATCTCCTGGGCGTCAAGGCGGTGTCCCGGCTCGTGCCGCGCCCGCCGGCCACCTTCGGGCGGCTTGTCCGAGGCCGTACCAAGTCGTCCTCCCGGCTCGCGCCCGCAGCCCTCGGTTTCGCCACCGTGCTCATCCCGTGCGGAGTGACGCTGTCCGTCGAGCTGATCGCGGTCACGACCGGCTCAGCAGTCGCGGGAGCGGCCGTCATGGCCGGCTTCGTGATCGGCACCGCCCCGCTGTTCACGCTGATCGGATACGTCTTCCGCCGCGCCGGCCAGAACGTCTCCAGCTACCTGGCGGGCGTCGCCGGAATCATCGTCGCGGCCATCGCAGTCTGGACCATCTCCTCGGGACTGCAGGCGGGAGGCTGGCTCCCGACCGCCAGGACCGCATCGGCCGTCGGCAGCGTCCCAGCCGCAGTGCCCCCCTCGCCCCAGGCGGCTCCCAAGACCGGCGAGCCCCAGGAACCGGTCACCGTCGACACATCGGGCAAGCAGACCATCGTCCTGACCGTCACCGACTTCTACGTGCCCACCGTCTTCACGGCGAAGGCCGACGTGCCCACCACCCTCGTCCTTCGCGGTGCTGATGCCGGGGGCTGTGCCCGCGCCTTCACGATTCCCGAGCTCGGCGTCGAGGAGATCGTCAAGAAGAACGGCGACACGCGCATCGACCTTGGCACCCGCAAGCCCGGCAAGCTCCTCTTCTCCTGCGCCATGGGCATGCAGGGCGGCACCATCGACTTCCAGGGAGACCGGGCATGAGCTGGCTGCGTCGCCTCAAGGGCTCGACGGTCGACCGTGAGGCCGCTGACCCCGGAGCGGTCGTTCTGCGTATCGAGGGCATGCACTGCTCAAGCTGCGTACTCCTCGTCGACGAGGAGCTCGAGGAACTCGCCGGCGTGCGCTCTGCCCGCACGTCCCTGCGGGATGCCCGCGCCGTGGTCCGGCTCGATCAGCCGGGTGCCGTGCACACGGACGAGCTGGTTGCGGCCGTCGAGCGCGCCGGCTACCGAGCGGTCCCGATCAACTGAGGACGCCCCTTCGCAAGCGACATGGGCAAGACCACGGGCCCAGCGTGGTTCACGCTGGGCCCGTGAGTACGGCTATGCGGTTGCCGGACCGGGGTCAGTGGCTGTGGGACGAATGGCCGTCCCCTTCGGGCGCGGCGGGTGCCTTGGTCGGGTTGTCGTGCCCGGTGGGTGCCTTGGTCGGCTGGCCTTGCTCAGCGGGAGCCTGGTCCGGCTCTGCGGGGGTCTGGGACGTGGAGCCATGGTCGTGGCTGTGGCCGTCGGAGCTGATGGTGCCGGCGAGGGCGGTCATGCCCAGCCAGGCGAGGGCCGCGACGACGACGACGCCGGCCGCGAACGGGGTGACGAGGTGCCGCCAGCGGCCCTTGGAGTCCTTGGCGACGAACGCGACGTACGACATGAGCAGGCCGATGGGGGTCATCCAGGCGCTGCGCTCGGGGAACTGCTCGAAGTGCTGGATGCCTCCGCCGACCAAGCCGACACCGAAGGACAGCAGCAGCGAGAACGCCACCAGCGAGACCGCCTGGCCCAGCGCTGGACGCTCGTCGGCCAGCACGAACTCGTTGACGATGGTGCCGAGGAGGAACACGAAGGCGCCGACGACGCAGATGATCGCGTACAGGGACGGATTGATCGGGTAGTGGACGACGGCGCCGGCGATGAGGGCTGCGCCCAAGAAGTAGAGCATCTGGCCGCTGTAGCGAGCCGGGAGGGACTTCTTGTCGAAGGCGGGGCGGCGATGTCTCGAGGAGGGGGTCTGGTCCAGCTCGGGCTTGAGAGCGGTGGTCATGCGGGTAAGGCCTTTCAGATCTTGCTGTGTGAGGGCAGGCAGAAGCCACGCCGACACCAGTGGTGCGGCGTCAAGCTGGTGGAGCTCTCAGCAACGCAAGATCGAAAGTCGATGTAGGCACGGTGGGTCGCCGGTGCGGCTGATCCAGCTGTGGGTGGATGCTGACCATCGGCGGAGCACGTCGAGGACGCGGTTGGAGCCCCCGCGCGTGAGGGCGAACGCGTGCAGGGCGGCGACGATGTACAGCAGCGCGAGGCAGATCTCTCCCGCTCCGCCGTGGTTGCACGGGGATTCGCCGTCCGGGCTGCCCGGGGCGTTGGCGACGGCCCCGGGGGCAACGTCAGAGTGAGCGTGCTGAGCTTCGTCCCCTGCACCGATGACCGGAACCGCTGCGGCGTGCCCGCTGTGGCCGTGCACATGTGAGGTCGGGGCATGCACCGCGAATACGGCAAACACCACTGTGAAGACCGTTGCCAGCAGCAACGCTCCAGTGTGGTGGCCGCGACGGACCCTGCCTGACATCACGCTGCACGACCATAGGGGGCCTTGGTGGCGAAAGTTGCAACAGGAGGCATCCCGTCCGCGTGATGAGAGGGTGGATCACATCAGGTGTGGATGCGGCTGCGTGGTGTCACCGATAGTCGCCGATGTCGGGCCGGCAGTGGGGTGGGCCACACTCTCTCGTCGGCGCTCAGCCGCTCTGCCGGCACCCGCCCCTGTCGTCCTCTTGGGCTCCCGAAATCCGTACGGGGCATGGATCCGGGACCGGTGCCGCGCGTTGCCCGCCCCGCCCAGACGCGCGCGCCGCCCGGTCCTCGGCCAGGACCCGCACCTGCTGGGCCACGTACGACACCTCGGCGCCGGTCCCGAGGGCCTGAAGAAAACCCCTCGCCACATACCCCCGGGGGGTATGTGATTTGAGGTGTCGGGCCGAGGGGGCTCACGCTGGACGAGGAAGAGGCGAGAGAAATGGACCACTCCGCACACCACACGGAAGCGTCCGCGCACGACCACGCAAGCCACACGGGCCACGTGCACGACGCCGGACATGCGCGCCACGCGGGGCACGCCCGCGCCGGCGGAGGAACGACCTGGTCGATGGCCGCGAAGGCGACCCTCCACTGCCTCACCGGGTGCGCCATCGGCGAGATCCTGGGCATGGTCATCGGTACGGCTCTGGCCTGGCACAACGCCCCGACCATGGTCCTCGCGATCGCGCTCGCCTTCTTCTTCGGCTACTCCTTCACCCTCTACGCCGTCCGCAAGGCCGGCCTGGGCTGGAAGTCCGCCATCAAGGTCGCCCTGGCCGCCGACACCGTCTCTATCGCCGTCATGGAGCTCGTCGACAACGGGATCATCGCCCTCGTCCCGGGCGCGATGGACGCCCATCTGAGTGAGGGCCTGTTCTGGTACGCGCTCCTGGGTGGCTTTGCCGTCGCCTTCCTGATCACCACGCCGGTGAACAAGTGGATGATCGGCCGCGGCAAGGGTCACGCTGTCGTCCACGCTTACCACTGACCCGACGCCTCGTACGCAGGCCCTCGCCCGAGCCCCGGCTCAGGGCAGGGCCTGCATCGCGTAGAGGCCGCCCATGCCTTAGGCGCGACTGTCCAGTAATAGGCGTAGCGTCCCCGGACCTTCTCGCTGATCGCACTACGCGGTGCGCCATCAGGGGCCCGGGGCGATCCTGGCCGTAGGACGCCGTACGGCTTCGTCGAAGGCGCACCTCACCTCCGGTCGGCGGCGGGAAAGTGAGGGCCGTCGTCATGAACGCGCCCGTCAAGGACATGCTGCACAGCTACCCGGCCGACCTCGGCAACGTCGACCAGGACAAGCTCGCCCGCTGCATCGAGGAGTGTCTCGCTTGCGCCCAGGCCTGCACGGCCTGCGCCGACGCCTGTCTCTCCGAGGGGATGGTGGGCGACCTCACCAAGTGCATCCGCACAGACATGGACTGTGCCGACATCTGCACCGCGACCGCCGCCGTCCTCTCCCGCCACACCGGCTACGACGCCAACATCACCCGCGCCCTTCTCGCCGCCTGCGCCGTGGCCTGCAAGGCGTGCGCGGACGAATGTGCCTCTCACGCCGACATGCACGAACACTGCCGCATCTGCGCCGAGGCGTGCCGTTCGTGCGAACAGGCATGCAACGACCTGATGGCTTCCCTCGGCTGACCGCGTCGTCAACGGAATACGCAAGGAAACCCGCTGACCCGGTCCAGGGCTGGGGACCAGATTTGGGGACCAGTGCCTGATGCACGCATCGTCTCGGTGTCAGCCGGCTGCTGTGATGCCGTGCGCGGCCAGCTGCTCCGGCAGGTCGGCCAGCGCCGTCAGTTGGTCGAGGTGGTGGACGCCGGCCGGCACGTCCTGCGTGAAGAGGGTGTGGACGACTTGGGCGGCCACCAGGCCGGTCGCGTGGCTCTGACCCTTCCCGGTGAGGGACAGAGTCGCGTGGCGCTCGCCGCGGTAGGCGTCAGCCCGCACCGCGAAGCGGTCGCCGCCGAGGTGTACGCGGCTGAAGACGCTGGTCAGCAGCTGCTGCTGGCGTGCGCCGCGAGCGCCGCGGAGTAGTCCCGTCCGGCGGAGCGTGAACAGCGAAGCGGTCAGCGGCCTGGAGTCCAGGCAGAGCCGCGTGGTCACCTCCGGGACGCCGAGGGTGCGCCGCAGGGTGTACTGGTCGGAGAACGGGAACGGGTGGGCGGTCCGGACGCCGAACCCAGGGAGGGGTACTCGGCGCGCGCGGGCGGTAACGGGCTTGCCCAGGCCGGCTACCGTCCATCGCACCGCGTCGGTGCCGTGACGCTCTCCCGCGCCGAGCAGCACGGTCAGGTCGATCCGCTCGGCACCACCGACGGCGTCGTTGACGCGTCGGGCGAGGAGATTGGTCAGCCCGGGGGCGACCCCGACGCTGAGCACGGCCGTGGCCCCTGCCCCGGCCGCCAGCTCGTTGAGGCTTGTCACCTCCTCGAGCAGTCGATGGGTCGCTCCGACGTCCACGAGGTGGATTCCGCGTTCGAGGCAAATCCGGGCGAGCCCCGCATCCTCCGGCTCGACGCACAGCGCAACGACGCTGACGTCGCCCAGCTCGTCCAGCACCTCCCGAAATCCGGCCGGGTCGCCGACGTCCATGCGCACCCCACCGAGCCGCCGCGCCTTCACTTCATCCCGTCCCGCGGGGACAACGCGACCGGGAAACCACTCGGCGAGGGTGCTGGTCACCGTCGACCCCACGGCTCCGTAGCCGCCGACGACGAGAACCCGTCCTGTGGCACCTGAGTTCACTGTAGTCATACTCCAGTGAACTACACTGTAGTGCGACTACAGTCAAAGAGGAGGGGTGGATTCCATGGCCGAGTCACTGACCAGGGCGGAGAAAGCCAGGCGGACCCGACTGCGGATGATCGACGCCGCAGAGCGGCTGTTCACCGAACGCGGCTGGGCCGGCACGACCATCGACGAGATCGCCCGCACCGCGGGGGTCGGCGTACAGACCGTGTACTTCACCTTCGGGAACAAGCGCGCCCTGCTCAAGGAGCTTCTGGACACTGCCGTCGCCGGCGACGCGGATCCGGTCGCCACCCTCGACCGCCCCTGGGCCCTTGAACTCCTCGCCGAACCTGACCCGGCGACGCAACTCCGCCTCCAGGCGGCAGGTGCGCGCCGCATCCTGGAACGAGCCGCGCCGGTCTTGGAGGTCGTACGCGGGGCTGCCACCTCCGAACCTGAACTCGCCGAGCTGTGGAGGACCAATCTCCGCCAGCGGCACACGGTCCAACTCCAATTCGCCCAGGCCTTGGAGGCCAAGACCCCCGGTGGTCTGCGTGACGGCCACGACGCCGCGTCAGCCGCCGACATCGCCATGACGGTGCTCGGCCCCGAGACGTACGCCCTGCTGGTGACCGACCGCCACTGGGCGCCGGAGCGGTGGCAACGATGGGCCGCGGACTCTCTCGCGCGGCAACTCCTGCCCTGAGGAAGGGGGGTGAGGGGCGTTGAAGTGGTAGGCGGCCCGAGGAGCGGATGCGGGGTCCCCATATCTCCCCGCCGCCTCCCCTGCCTCAGTCGCCCTGTGGCCCGTTGTCGTCTCGAACCCGCTCGGAGACGGGCTGCTGCGAGCTCCAGTTCGACACGGTGAAGCCGAGGCAGTCGGGTGCGACGAGGATCTCCTCCTGTGCCAAGCATCGCGCCGTCCACCGCCGGGCACGACCGTCTGAGGAGCTCCCGCAGTCGTTGCCGACTTGTCCCTCGGATCAGGGCGCCGTGCCTTGGTCGGGGCACGTCCGGAGTCCTGTACACCGCCCGCGGACCCCCTTAGCCTTGAAGGAGAGGAAGCTCCCGGGGGCCGAAATCTGCCCGTGGGGTAAGTCGACCATGGAGACTCGCACCGCACGAACGGACAGAGGGGTGACTCGTGCCGCCGTTGGCGGGGGCAGACGCGCGTCGATACCTCCCGATGTGGTTGCTCCGCGCGCCGCGCGCTCCCCACCATCGGCTCGCGATGTCGGCGTCGTCCGCGCCGTCGGACGACGATAAATCGTGAAGCGATCGGGAGCCGTCATGACGTGGAGTATTTCCGGCAACTACTTGGCCGGTTGTTCATGTGCAGTGGTGTGCGGTTGCGCCGTCGATGCGAAGCCGCACGACCCGCAGGGGCGTGAGGAATGCCTCGGGTGCGCTGTCTTCCATGTGGAGGAAGGGCGCTTGGACGATGTGGATCTGGCGGGGGTGGACTTCGTCCTCTACAACCACTTCCCCTCCAATCTGACCTCCGGTAACTGGAAGATAGCCCTCGTCATCGACGAGGGGGCAACTGACGAACAAGCCGACGCGCTGGAGCGCATCGTGTCCGGGCGCGAAGGCGGTGCGTTCGGCGAACTCTCGCAGTTCTACGGCGAGTATCTGGGCCTGGAGCGCGCGAGCGTCTCCCTGTCCGACGGAGAGAAGCCGCGACTCAGTGTCGCTGGAAAGACCGAACTTGAATTCGAACCCCTCAGGGGCCCCGACGGCAGGCCCACGACGATGAAGAACGCGATGTTCGGATTCTCGCCGGAATTCACACTGGGCCGCACCGCTGGTAGTTCGAACGCGTTCGGCCTGACGTTCGATGGAGCCTACGGCGAGGTATCCGACTACACCTTCTCCAGCGAGCAGCCCGAGGGCGCGCCCACCGGCCGGGGTTGAGCTGCGCACCGGGAGGAGGGCCGTACGGGCCGCCTCCCGCGGGGAGCACTGCGACGGGCTCATCCTCGCTGCGGTGCATCATCGGGTCTCCCTTGGTGCGCCGCCCGCTGCGCGCGCATGAAGCCGGTCGGCGCAGGGGACCCTGGTGCGGAAACGGTCCGGCCGTCGCCGTGTCATGGCTTCAGGCTCTGTTCGTCACGGGTCAGTGCGGTGAGCAGGCTGCGGGCCCTTCGGAGGGAGCGGGGCCGAGGAAGGTCCTGCCAGGGGTCCGCCTTGAGTAGCCCGTCGACGGTGGCGAGGGTCCAGCGGCGGGACGTGAGGTCGGGATCATCGAGCTCGCTCCAGGCCAGAGGGGCCGCGACGGGGGCGTCGGGGCGGGCGCGGACGGCGTACGGGGCGACGGCGGTCTGGGCGTAGGCGTTGCGTTGGATGTCGAGGTAGAGGCGGCCGCGGCGTGCCTTCTTCCGGGCCTCGGTGGTGAACCGGTCGGGGTGGCGGGCGGCCAGGACGGCGGCGACATCGCGCGCGAAGGCGCGTACGTCGTCGAAGGGCGTGCGGCGGTCGAGGGCGACCACGACATGGAGGCCGCGGGAGCCTGTGGCCATGAGCGAGGACGGCAGTTCCAGCTCGTCCAGGAGCTGGTGGAGGCCGAACGCGGCTTCCCGCACCGGGGCGAAGTCCTCGCCGGCGGGATCGAGGTCGAAGACCAGCCGGTCCGGATGTTCGGGCCGGTCGGCCTTGGACAGGAAGCGGTGCGGGGTGGTGCACGCCTGGGTGGCGAGGTAGAGCAGGGTGGCGGTGTCGTCGCAGATCACGTACGTGACGGTGCCGCCCTCCTTGGGCAGCTCCGCACGGTGGATCCAGTCCGGGAAGTGGTCCGGGACGTCCTTCTGCATGAAGGCAGGGCCGTCGATCCCGTCGGGGTGCCGTTCCAGCATGAGTGGCCGTCCGCGCAGGTGGGGCAGCATGCGCCGGGCGACCGTGCGGTAGTAGTCGGCGAGGTCGGCCTTGGTGATGCCGTCACCGGGGAAGAGGACCTTGTCCGGGCGGCTGATCTCGACGGTCCGGCGGCCGGATCGCATGCGCTCCGGCGGAGTGGGCTGCGTTCTCGGGGTCATCGGGCCCTCCCGGCCGGTTGTCCAGCCTTCGTCGAAGTCGCGGTGTGCGATGAGGGTCGAGAGCAGGGGAGCGCCCGGCGCGGCGGTGCCGGGCGCAGCAGACGCCGTTGCCCCTGCGGAAGCCGGTCCGGAGGCGCGGTCAAGGGCCGTCACCCCGCCCTGGGCGTGCATCGGCGGCGACCTGGTTCAGGGTCCGGCCGGTACGGACCGACCGTGCCCGCCGGGGGTCGGGGGTCCCGGTGGAGGAGGCCCGTTCGTCGGCGTGCTTGACCAGCAGCCAGGCCTCCTTCCCGCCGTCCCGCGTGTCGCGGATCCGGGTGAGCGAGTAGCCGCCGTGCAGCTTGCGGCCGTTGAGCCGGAACGAGGCGTGCCCCTGCTCCAGTGCCTCGGTCAGAGAGATTTCGTTGCCGTCGTGGTCGAAGGTGGCGTTGCGGTACGTTCCCTGGTCCCAGACGATCACCGTGCCGCCGCCGTACTCGCCTTCCGGAATCGTGCCCTCGAAGTCGCGGTACTCCAGCGGATGGTCTTCGGTCGGTGTCGCGAACCGCTTGTCGTGCGGGTCGTTGGAGGGCCCCTTGGGTACGGCGAAGGATTTGAGTACTCCGTCGGCTTCCAGCCGGAAGTCGAAGTGCATGCTTCTGGCATCGTGGATCTGGACGACGTACGAGGGCTGTTCGTCGGACGGCTCTTCGAGTCGGCCCTCGGGCTCGGCCGTCTTGGAGAAGTCACGTCGCCGGTGGTAGCGGGCCAGCGATCTCTTGGCCGTCATCGCACCCTCCTCACACCGTCGGGCGAGGCGCCACACCGGGCTGCTACCCGGCTTCGCCGGGATCACCCGCAGTGGTTTCGAACAGGTGGGGCTGCGCAAGGAGGTCTGAATCGGCCGGCCCGAGCCGGCTCACCCCAAAGCGGCGTTCTCGTTGTCCAGCAGGCCCAGCAGCAGCGCCCGGTGGAGGGTGGCCACCGGCTCGAGCAGGTCGGGGTGGCGCAGCAAGGGTGCCGCGTCGCGTTCGTGGTCGCCGGGAGTGGTGAGACGGCTGACCTCGCCGACCTGGCCGCGGTCGACGAGGCGGTGGGCGTCGACGGCGAGGGCGGGGTCCGCGAGGAGACAGGCGGCCCAGCTGATGACGGTTTCGTCCACCCAAGTCCGCCAGCCGGCGTCGGCGTCGCCGCCGTGATCGGCACTGGACAGCCAGTCCAGCCGGGCGCTCCCCCCCGGGCCGAGCAGATGCAGCAGCTGTGCGTCGAGCGGGGTCGGGTACCGCAGGGCGGCAGCAAGGGTGACGGCCTGCCTGGCCTGGGCCTCGGCCAGCGCTTGGCTGTACGCGCCCGGGGCGGGCGGGAAGGCGGTCAGCAGCCAGCGCGTGCCGGCGGCTATGACAGGTGCGAGATCGGCGGACACAGCGGCTTCCTCGGGGGCGTGCTCGCCCCGGCCGTGCCGGGTCCGCGAGCTGCGGCGCGAAGCTGCGCCGCTCCGCCGTGGCCGACCAGCGTAGCCGGAAGCGACGGGCGTGCGGCATGACGCACGTCACCGTCCGTCCAGGGGCGGCGGGCCCGGAAGCATGCCTGCGGGCCCGCCGCCCCGGACGGGGGTTTCAGGACTTGCCGCGGCCGGTCACGAAGTCGCGCGCCCGGTCCACCAGGCCGGCGCCCGGTGCGAGGAGCTTGCTGGCCGTGGGGCTGCTCGGTGCGGCAGGGTGCGGGCGGGTGGGTGCCATGGATTTGGCGCGGCGGATCTTGTCACCGAGATCGTCCAGCTCTTGAGAGGTGCAGGCCCTCTTCAGCATCGGGAAGAGGTTGGTCTCCTCATCCTGGATGTGGGAGGAGACCTCCTCCATGAGCTGCTGTAGGAGGGGGCTGATCTGCCCGTCGTCGGTGCTCATCTTTTCCAGCCGCTTGAGGATCTTCTCGACGCGGCTGTGGTCCTCGATCTCCTTGTCCGCCATTCGCCCGCCGCCCTCGACGTGCTCGCGTACCGCCGGGTAGAGGTACTGCTCCTCGGCGACCGAGTGCCGCACCAGCTCGATGGTGATCTCGTCGATGAGATCGCGGAGCTCCTGCCCGGTGCCGGTCATGGCCTGGATACGGCTGAACATCTCCTCCACCTCCCGGTGGTCGGCCATCAGCTCGTCGATAACATTCCCGCCGTGTCCCATGTCGCCTCCATGTGTGTTCGGGTCGGGCCGCTCCGGCCCGATCCGATCGCTTCCCCGCCGGACCCGGAGGTGCCCGGGCGAACGGGGCGCCTCACCCGCTTGGAGGAGACAGCTGCCTTGTGCGGGGGCGCCGTGGTGGGCGGAAGGCGGGTGGTTCACTGGCGGCCGCTTCTGCTCTGCAGCAGCCGCCCGAGCGACCAGGTCGTGATCAGCCGGTCCGCTCCCAGGCCGATCCGTGCGGCGCGCGCGTAGCCCGTGCTCTGCCAGTGCAGCTGTTCGGGGGCGTGGGCGTCGGTGTCCACGGCGAAGCGGCAGCCCGCGGCGGCGGCCTGCACGAGCAGGTCGTCGGGCGGGTCGCGCCGTTCGGGTCGGCAGTTGATCTCCACAGCGGTGCCGGCCTCTGCGCACGCGGCGAACACGGCCTCGGCGTCGAAGCGGGACTGCGGGCGCCCCCGACCGGTGATGATCCGTCCCGTGCAGTGGCCCAGGACGTCGACGTGTGGGTTGCTCACCGCGGCCAGCAGGCGGGCGGTCATCGGCTCGGGCTCCGAGCGGAGCTTGGAGTGCACGGATGCCACGACGACGTCGAGCCGGCCCAGCAGGCCCTCGTCCTGGTCGAGTGAGCCGTCCTCGAGGATGTCGCACTCGATGCCGGTCAGCAGCCGAAAATCTGGGCCCAGCCCGGAATTCACGGCGGCCACGGCCTCCAGTTGGCTTTCGAGCCGCTCGGTGCTCAGCCCGTGGGCGATCGTCAGCCGCGGCGAGTGATCGGTCAGAACGGCCCACTGGTGGCCGAGGGCGCGGGCCGCGTCGGCCATGTCCTCGAGCGGGCTGCCGCCGTCCGACCAGTCGGAATGCAGGTGGCAGTCCCCGGTGCTCGCAGCCGCGAGGTCCCAGCCGGCCAGCGCCCCCGGTTCGGCTTCGGCCTCCAGGCGGGCGAGGTAGCTCGGTACCGCTCCGGTCGATGCCTGGGCGATCACCTCGGCGGTGACCGGGCCCACCCCGCGCAGCCGTCCGGCCTGGGCGGCGTCCACCGGGCCCGGTAGCAGGTCGCGGACGGCGTCGGCCGCCGTGTGGAAGGCCCGCACCCGGTACGGGGACGCCCCGCGCCATTCGAGGAGGAAGGCGATCCGGCGCAGAGCTTCGTCCGGGGTCACGGCAGAGGGGTTCCGCCGGTGGCGTTGACGATCTCACCGGTGATGTAGGAGGCCCGGTCGGAGGCGAGGAAGACGTACGCGGGTGCCATCTCCGCCGGCTGTGCGGGCCGGCCCAGCGGTGATTGCTCGCCGAACTTCGTCGGGTCGGGCATCGTCGCCGGGATCAGCGGGGTCCAGACCGGTCCGGGGGCTACGGCGTTGGCCCGGATACCGCGCTCGGCGAGCATCTGGGCCAGGCCGTGGGTGAAGGAGATGATCGCGGACTTGGTCATGGCGTAGTCGAGGAGGTGCGGGCTGGGCTGGTAGCCCTGCACGGAGGCGGTGTTGATCACCGAGGCGCCGCGGGGCATGTGGGCCAGCGCGGCCTTGGTGAGCCAGAACATCCCGTACAGGTTGGTCTTCATCACCTGGTCGAACTGTTCGGTGGTGATCGCCTCGATCCCGTCCGGCTGTGCCATCTGGTAGGCGGCGTTGTTGACGAGCAGGTCAATGCCGCCCAGCTCGTTCACCGCCCGGTCGACGAGGGCGGTGCACTCGCCTTCGTGCCGGATGTCGCATGCGACAGCCACGGCCGTGCGGTTGGCCTCGCGGATCAGGCGGACGGTCTCTTCCGCTTCGTCCACCTCCTCGGGCAGATGGGTGAAGACGACATCGGCGCCCTCGCGCGCGAAGGCCAGGCAGACGGCCCGGCCGATCCCCGAGTCGCCTCCGGTGACCAGCGCCTTGCGGCCCCTCAGCAGGTCGTGGCCCTGATAGGTGTCCTCGCCGTGATCCGGGCGGGGATCCATTGCCTCGGTCGAACCGGGATGGTCCTGGTCCTGCTCGGGAAACGGGGGACGGGCGTGGAGCGATACCGGATCGGTGAGGTGGGTCTGGTCGTGGGAGGGCATCGCGGTCTCCTTCCGGCACGTCGGGTGACGGTGGTCAGGGAGAGGGCGGGTAGGGGGCGGCCTTGAGGCGGCGTGCCAGGTGGGCGGTGTTCGCGGCGAGGGTCCGGGTCGTGGCCGCGGTCTTCTCGGGGGTCTTGTCGAGGTCCTGGTAGTCGGTGGCCTGCATGGCTTCGCCGCCCCAGTAGGTGACGGCGTTCGGGGCGAGGGAGAACCCGACGTCGTTGAGTCCCTGGAAGAGGTCGGCGCTGACCTTGTGGGCGCCGTCCTCGTTGCCGACGACGCAGACCGCGGCGGCCTTGCCGTAGGTGAGCATGCGCCCCTCGTCGTCGCTCTCGCCGAGCTCGGCGTCGAGCCGTTCAAGGACGCGCTGGGCGACGCTGGAGGGGTGGCCGAGCCAGATGGGGGTGGACAGGACCAGGATGTCGCAGCCCATGATCGCGTCGCGGATCTCCGGCCAGGCGTCACCTTCCCCCATGTCGACCTCGACGCCCGGCTTGACGTCGTGGTCGACGATCCGGATCGCTTTTCCCGTGACGCCGTGATCGGCCAGGGCCGCCATGGCCTGCTCCGCCAACAGCTGCGAACTGGACTGCTTCGGAGACGGCGCGAGCGTGCAGACCAGCGCGACAGCGCGCAGCGGCGTGGTTTCGGTCGTGGTGTCCATGTGGTGCGGCTACCCGGACCGTCACTGTGTACCCGCCTTCTGCGGATACCGGTCGACCGGGGCAGGGGGCAGGGGGCAGGGGGCAGGGTGCAGGGTGCAGGGTGCAGGGGGCAAGGGGCGGGGGCTGCGTGGAGGCGGCGCCTACTGGCCGGCGGATCCGGGCTCGGCCATCCGGCGGTGCCCTTCCGCTTTGAGGGCGCCGTCCGGGCAGTCGGCTCGGTCGGTGAGGGGAGGGTGAGGGTGAGGGCGGCTGCGGCGGTCTTGAACTGCGGCTGCCTCGGCGAAGCAGGAGTCCGTGCGTACGGGCCACTGTTCGCCCCGGCTCCACGGGGCGGCGATCCGGTCGCCGGACACCTTCGCCGGATTCCGGCTCACAGCCGCTCCACTCCATCGTGCAGCGCCGTCGGCGTCGGCCCCCGTTGTACGTCGCCGTCCACCCGGCGGCTCGTCCGCACATCGAATTCGGTAGCCATGTGAGGCCTCCTCGCCCCCTGCACGGCATCGCCGCCGATCAAGGACCGGGCCGTGGCCCCGGCGCAGCGCCCTCCTGGGAGGGGCGCTCGCCGACGGGCTCGGCAAGGCCATGGGCCAGGCCGCCGGTAGGAGTACGACATTCGTGTTGACCGGGCTCACCGCCCTGGAGGGGGCCGCGGGGCTGCTCCGCTCGGGCCTGCGCTCGGTACGGGACATCCCCGGTGTGGAGGGGACGGGGGCACGGCCGCGGACTGAGCGGTCAGTCCTTCCGGTGGGTGATCGCCTGTACGGCCGCCGCCCCGACCGCCAGAACGCCCGCGGCGACGGCGAGCAGAACGCCTGTGGAGCCGAGGAGACCGGCCGAGTCCGAGGCGTTCTGCAGGTCCGTGAGCAGGACGTTGACCGGGGACACGCCCTTCGCCAGCAGCACGGCCAGCAGCAGAGCCAGGGCGAGGACCAGTGCGTAGCCCTGCCGCCGGAAGACCAGGCGTGAGCAGACCAGCCCGATGGCGATGCCGACGAAGGCGCAGGTGAGCTGGGCTTCGGTTCCCAGCAGCAGGTCGGCGGCGGAGGGGGAGTGGTTCCCGGAGATCAGCGGCAGACCCAGTCCGGCCGCTGTCAGTACCAGGCACAAGAGGAAGGCCGTGGCGAGCGTCCCGAGCAGCACCCGCAGGCGGCTGCCCGCGCTGACGACGAGGATCGAGCGGTGGGGCCGGTCCTCGAGGCCGACCAGCGCCATGGTCAGCCAGACGGAACACACCAGCATGGACCCGGCCGCCGATCCGTAGGTGGCGGCGAGCGGACCGGAGTCGCTGCTCGTCAGCACGAGCAGCAGGCCGACGAACAGCAGCAGCGGCGCGAGATAGCGTTGTGAGAGCACCATCACCGTGAACATGTAACGGACCAGAGCGATCACAGCGCCGCCCTCCTCGAGCCGCGGGACTCCCGCGTGTCCGCGGCCCTGGCCACACCGTCCACCGACCACCGGTGCTGCAACGCCGTCAGCAGGACGGCGTCCGAGTGATCCCGTGCCACGCGCAGGACGATCGACTCGCCCCGGCGGGCGGCGTCCGTCACGCCGTCCAGGCCGTACCAGTCGACCTCGGCCGGCAGGACGCCGTTGGCCGGTGCGGTCAGGACCAGTTCGACCACCGGAGCGGACGCGCCGGAGCCGTGCTGTCCGCTCCGCCGGGTGACCCGGCCGTCGGTGATGGCGTAGGCGCCGGTGGCGTGCGTCTCGGTGATCGCCTCCCGATGGTCGGTGAACACCACCGCCCCGCCTCGTGCGGCGAGCTCGTCGATGAACTCGGCCAGCACCCCGTGGGCCGAGGCGTCCAGGCCCGACCAGGGTTCGTCGAGCACCAGCAGATCGGGTTCGACGAGCAGGGCCTGCGCGAGCGCCACCTTCTGGGCGTTGCCCTTGGAGAGGGTGCGCAGCGGCGCGTGCCGGCCGCCCACCAGGGACAGCCGGTCCAGCAGTCGACCGCCGCGGGCGCGGGCCGCGGAGCCGGACAGGCCGCGGATGCGCCCCATGTGCGTGAGGTAGGAGATCGCCGATACGCGGTCATGGGCCGTGAAACGATCCGGTACGTAGCCGATGTGGCGCGGCCGGACCGACACCGTTCCGGAGGTGGGCTCCGTCAGCCCCACCAGGATTCTCAACAGAGTCGACTTTCCCGAGCCGTTGTTGCCCACCAGCGCGAGGACGTCGCCGGCCGCGATCTCCATGTCCACGTCGCTGAGGATCCACCGACCTCCGCCATAACGCTTGCTGACGGCTTCACAACGTAACAAGTCGACTCCTGGTGCGGCGCAGTCCAGGTAGGCACGCTACTACAGCCGGATGTTGAATCGGCTCCCGTGTCAACACCGTTGACACCTCTGTCCACGAAAAGGGCGGCAAGTCCGTTCAGGCCTTCTCCAGACGTGCGCGTCGAGCGAACTGCAGGACAGTCCTATCTGTTTCGGCCACCTTTTCCTCGAAGAAGGTGGGCCACCGGTGTCCACAACACGCCGAAGGAACACGCCGAAGGAACGCGCCGATTCTCCGAGCAATTCGTCATCGGCCCTGAACGGCACGGTGACGACGAGGAACGGGCCCGGCGCACCTGTGCGGCGAGGTCCGCCAGGTCGTGCACGATGCCGCTCGTCCGCCCGTACTGTGCAGAGTGTCCAGGTCACTTCCGCGAGGCCGAAGCCATGGCGCATACCGCGCGCGAGGTGCGGGAGGAGATCGTCGGCCGGCCCAGCCCTGCCGGCGCGGTCTGACCGCGGGGCAGCGGGGGCGCCGGTCAATTCCCTCTTCGAATTACCCGACGGTAACCATGTGGCGCGGCTCGGCCATTCCACTCGCGGAGGTCTCCGGCGCAGTGGCGCAGGATTCCTCGGATCTCGTCGCGCCCGTCGGGCCGGGCGCCCGACGGTTCCAAAACGAAGGTTTGACGCGATGGGCGATTTTTCCCACGACGACCGGATTCCGGCTCCCTCGTGTGCCGATGACGAGTTAACTTCGGTGACATGAGAATGCAACGGGGGCGAGAGAGTCAGAGGCGGAGATCGGAACAGAGCGGCTGGTGGGAAGAGGAATCACCGCCGGACCGGTTACGGGTCCGGGCGCGAGGCCTCCCGCCGGGCGGGTTGCGGGTGCGGATGGGAGTGGCCCTCGTGCTCGCGCTCGGATTGGCCGGTTTCGGCCTGCTCGGGGTCGTGCCGAGGCCCTCGGGGCTCGACCTGGTGGACGCGGCGTCCGTGGTCCTGTGCGCCCTTGCCCTCGCCTGGAATGCCTGGGGCCTGCTGCCGCACTGGCGCCTGGCGGGGCGCGTGGAAGTGTCCGCCACCGCGCTGGGCGAACAGCTCGTCGCCGCCAGGGAGGAGGAGCGCAGCCGGCTCCGCGTCGACCTCCACGACAGCCTCGGCCCGGCGCTCGCGGGGATCAGGCTCCGCCTCGACGTCGCGGCCGAGCGGGTGGTCCAGCCGGGCACCCGCCGGCTCATCCTTGACGCGGCCGCCGAGACCGCCCGCACCGTCGACGACATCCGGCGCATCATCGACGACCTGCGCCCGCCGGACCTCGAAGGCGAAGGACTCCACGGCGCCCTGCGCCAACTCGTGCGCCGGGCGGACGGCGTGGAGAAGCTCGACGTCCGCGTCGAACTGCCCGAGTCCGCACCGGCGCGCAGGCCGTCGTCCGCCACCGAACTCGCCGCCTATCGCATCGTCTCCGAGGCCCTGACGAACGTTCTGCGCCACGCGAGGGCACGGACCGCCACGGTGCGGCTGACCGATCGCGACGGCTGGCTGACGGTGGAGGTCTCCGACGACGGGAGCGGCCCGCCCGGACCGGAAGCCGGCCGGCGCGGCGTCGGACTCGCGTCCATGGCCCGGCGCGCCGAGGACGTGGGCGGCTGGTGCCAGGTGCTGCCCCGGCCCGACGGCCGACCCGGAACGCTCGTCCACGCGACCCTGCCCCGGAGCGAGGCATGACCATACGGGTTTTCCTCGTGGATGATCGTTCGCTGTTCCGCGCGGGCGTACGGATCGCGATGGAGGACGCGGGCGACATGAAGGTGGTCGGCGAAGCGGACAGCGGCGAGGAGGCCGTGAGGGCTCTCGTCGACGAACGGGTACAGGCCGACGTGGTCCTGATGGACGTTCAGATGCCCGGCCTGTCCGGTGTCGCCGCGGTGTCGGCCCTCGCGGCCGGCCGGCGCGCCGGCGACGAGACCCCCCGCGTGCTGATGCTGTCCGTGACGGACGAGGACGACATGATCGTCGCGGCGCTCAGGGCGGGCGCCCACGGCTACCTCCTCAAGGGCGCGCCCCGGGCCGAACTCATCAGGGCGGTGCGCACCGTCGCCGCTCGCGGTGCGGTGTTCAGCCCGACGGTGGCGGCGCGGTTGAGCGGATACTTCTCCGCGGTCCACGAAATGCCGATCCGCGTCGCGTTCCCCCAGCTCACCGAGCGCGAGCGGCAGATCCTCGATCTGATCGCCCGGGGCTATCCGAACCGCCGCATCGCGCGCGAACTGGTGCTGGCCGAGAAGACCGTGCGCAACCACGTCTCACACATCTTCGCCAAGATCGACGTGAGTGACCGGGCGGCCGCCATGGTGCGGGCCCGCGACGCCGGACTCGGCGCCTGACGGCATGACGGGACCCGGTCGGGCCCGTGGCCCCAGGAGCCCGGGACGACGGGAGCCTTACGTTGGCGGCGCAACGCCGGGGCGGACCGGCGGATACGCCAACGCCGGCGGTCCGCCCCGGACTCAACCCGAAGCGAAGGACGGTGATCACATGGCCATGTACGACGAGTACGAGACGCCCGAGCTGGTCGAGGTCGGCGAATTCTCCGAGCTGACCCTCGGCTGGGACAACCAGTGCGTCGACTGGTACGGCGGCGGTGCCTGGGTCTGCTGACCCGGCCTCACCCGTACCCGGGGCCGTAGCGGCCCGACCCACCCGGCGGGGGGGGGGGGGGGGGGCCCCCCCCCCCCCCCCCGGCCGCCCCCCCCCGCAGCAACAAAAAACCCCCCCCCCCCCCCGGGAAAAAAAAACCCCCCCCGGGACCCCCCCCCCCCCCCCCCCCC